>CAYTDW010000265.1:0-4880 GCA_964436585.1 uncultured Halioglobus sp.
CAGGTAATACTGGCATAATTTTCCCGGGACGGCGTATTTTCTTGCTCGCTTATATCCCCGGATCCACACCGGTCATTGCAACCGACAGTTCCCATAATTGTCTTGCCACCGCCCGGTCATGGCTGCGCCCGGTAGATTTCACCTTGATTGCCGGGCCCGCCGTTTCCAGTCGCTTGCCGGGGCCATAGTACTCGCCGCCGCGTACCCCCGGCATGGTGGCGGCGCACAGCGTGGGCCATGCGCCCTGGGCCGCTGTGTTGAATAGAGGCTGGAACAATGGCGTAAGTAGTACCAGCGCCCGCGGCAGATAACGTGACAATTCTGTGGTCGCGATGCCTGGGTGCGCAGCCAGGGAGATAATCTTCTCCCCTGAGGCCGCGAGGCGCCGCTGGAGTTCGTAGGCAAAATAAAGGTTGGCCAGTTTGCTCTGGGCATAGCGAGCCATGGCGTTATAGCCCCGTTCGGCGTTGATATCATCGAAATGTATTTTGCCTCGCTTATGGGCGATGCTGGCGGTACTGACGACGCGGCTATGCGGGGTTGCCCGCAGTTTGTCCAGCAGCAGGCTCGTCAGGGCGAAGGGCCCCAGGTGGTTGACGCCAAACTGGGATTCGAAACCGTCCCGGGTCAATTCATAGGGCGGGATCATGATGCCCGCATTATTGATCAGCACATCCAGGCGCGGCTCCCTGGCCACCACTGCGGCCGCCTTCTTCACCGAATCGAGGCTGCCGAGGTCCAGTTCAACCACGGCGACATCCGCCCCGGTACGTTGCGCCAGTATCCTGCTGCGCGCCTGCTGTGCCTTGTCCCTGGAGCGGCAGCCGATGAGAACCCTGGCGCCCTTGCCAGCCAGGACTTTGGCCGCCTCATAGCCCAGCCCGGTATTGGCGCCGGTGATGAAAATGGTCTTCCCGGTCTGGTCGGGAACGTCAGTATCGGTAAAGCCTTTCATGGTATGCCTCATGCAGAAGGGCGGCCGGGGATTGCGGCCGGTTGCTGGTGATTGTGGCGGTACTCAATTGGCAATCCAGTGGGGGTAGGGCAGCTTGCGCTTCCACAGGAATTCCGGGTTGAACAGCTTGCTCTGGTAGCGGCTGCCGGAGTCACACAGGATGGTAACGATGGTATGGCCTGGCCCCAGTTCCCTGGCCAGGGCGATGGCCCCGGCGATATTGATGCCGGCTGAGCCACCGACGGAAATACCCTCCTCCTTGAGCAGGTCGAAGACCAGGGGCAGGGCCTCGTCATCACTTACCTGGCAGGAAAAATCCAGTTCCAGTCCTGCCAGGTTGCCCGGAACGAAGGAGACGCCGATACCCTCGGCGATCGACTCACCTTCCGCCTGCAGGCCGCCACCGTTGAAGTGGCTGAAGAGAGCGGAGCCCATGGGGTCTGCCAGCCCGATCTTGATATCGCGGTTGTGCTCCCGCAGGGCGTCGGCAACCCCCGCCAGTGTGCCGCCCGTACCGACTGCGCAGATAAAGCCGTCCACCTTGCCCTCGGTCTGCCGCCAGATTTCCTGGCCTGTCGTGCTGGAGTGGATGCGGCGGTTGGCCAGGTTGTCGAACTGGCGCGCCCAGATTGCGCCGTGGGTTTCTTCCTTGCGCCGTCCCGCGGCGACTCGCTCCGCGGTGTGAATATAGTGATGTGCATCGGAGTAGGGTACCGAGGGCACCAACAGCAACTCGGCCCCCAGCATTTCCAGCTGCCTGATCTTTTCCTCACTGGCGTTTTGTGGCATCACGATCACGCATTCGTAGCCCAGAGCGTTTGCCACCAGGGTGAGGCCGATACCGGTGTTGCCGGCGGTGCCCTCGACGATCACGCCGCCGGGCTGCAACTCGCCGGCCTGCTCCGCGGCGCGGATGATACCCAGCGCCGTGCGATCCTTGACGGAGCCCCCCGGATTCATGAACTCCGCCTTGCCGTAAATCTGGCAACCGGTCAGTTCAGAGGCCTTGCGCAGATAAAGCAGCGGCGTGTTGCCAATGACATCCGGCAGTAACTGCGGGTGGGGCATGGGAGGTATCCTCAAACAGGAAGCACGCTAGCGTGGCATTATCAACGCAAGCGCGGAATTTACCAAGTTGTTGCGTCTGGGCCAGCCGGGCCGTCCCGCCGGATGGGCTTTCCCCGGTCCAGCCCGTATAATCCCGGCTCCCTGGAATTACCGACCGGATCCCCATGACTGTTCGTACGCGCATAGCGCCATCGCCCACCGGCGATCCCCACGTAGGCACCGCCTATATCGCCCTGTTCAATTTCTGTTTCGCGCGCGCCCACGGTGGCCAGTTCCTGCTGCGTATAGAGGACACCGACCAGGTGCGCAGCACCCGCGACTCGGAGCAGGCCATCCTCGATTCCCTGCGCTGGCTCGGGCTGGAGTGGGATGAGGGCCCGGATGTGGGCGGCCCCCACGGCCCGTACCGCCAGAGCGAGCGCATGGAGATCTACGGCCAGTATGCCGCCCAGCTGGTGGAATCGGGCAAGGCGTTTGTCTGCTACCGCACCGCGGCCGAGCTGGATGAGTTGCGGGAGGCCCGTCGCGCCGCCGGGACCAGCACGGCGCTGAAGCCGTCCGACCTCCTGCTGCCCGCCGCAGAGGTGGAAAAGCGGCGGGCTGCGGGCTCGCCCTATGTGATTCGCATGATGGTGCCGGAGGGGCAGGGCACCTGTGCCATCGACGATATGCTGCGCGGTACCATCGAGCTGGATTGGGGCATGGTGGATGCGCAGGTGTTGCTCAAGTCTGACGGCATGCCCACCTATCACCTGGCCAACGTGGTGGATGATCATCTGATGGGCATTACCCATGTGTTGCGCGGCGAGGAGTGGATCAACTCCGCGCCCAAGCACAAATTGCTGTATGAATACTTCGGCTGGGAGATGCCGCGCCTGTGCCACCTGCCGCTGCTGCGCAACCCCGACAAATCGAAGCTCAGCAAGCGCAAGAATCCCACCAGTATCCTGTACTACCAGCGCATGGGTTTCCTGCCGGAGGCCCTGCTCAATTACCTCGGGCGCATGGGTTGGTCCATGCCCGATGAGCGGGAGAAGTTCTCCCTGCACGAGATGATGAGCCATTTCGACATCCAGCGCGTATCCCTGGGCGGGCCCATCTTCGACGTGGACAAGTTGAAGTGGCTGAACGGCGTGTGGATTCGTGAGGATCTGGACCAGGCCCAGCTGGCCCGGCGCCTGGTGGACTGGGCCTTCAACGAGGCCAACCTGATGAAGGTGTTGCCCCACGCGCAGAAGCGCCTGGAAACCCTTAGCGATTTCGCGCCGCTGGCTGCCTTCCTGGTGTCGGGTATGCTGCCCATTAGCGAGGACAGCTTTGCCTCGATAAAGGGCGAACGCGAGGAGATTATCAGGGGTATGCAGTTTGCACTGTGGCGGCTCGAGGCCCAGCGCCATTGGAGCCGAGAGAGGATCTGGGAAGACCTCAAGGGTCTGGCAGATGCCCTGGGGATGAAGATAAAGGATTTCCTGGCACCGCTGTTTGTGGCCATCGCCGGATCCGATGCCTCGTTTTCGGTGGTTGACTCAATGGAAATGCTCGGGCCCGACATGAGCAGGGCCCGTATTCGTCACGCCATCGAGGTGCTGGGCGGTGTATCGAAGAAAGCGGCAAAGCGTTTTGAGAAAGAGTTCCAGGCTCTGGGTGACATCCCGGGGCAGCACTCAACGGAGGATTAGATTATGGCGAGGAATATAGCGGGGTCACTGCTTTCCACCCTGGTGCGAGCCAGCAATGGAATCCAGAGCACTCCGGCGACGGTCAAGCCGAAAAAAATGCTGCAGTTGTATGACATCGAGAACTGCCCCTATTGCCGGCTGGTGCGCGAAGCCCTGACCGAGCTGGATCTCGATGCCGAAATCTATCCCTGCCCGAAACAGGGGGAGCGGTTTCGCCCGGAGGTGGAAGCGCGGGGCGGCAAGGCCCAGTTCCCGTACCTGGTGGATCCCAACACTGGCACCGAGATGTACGAATCCCTGGATATCGTCGCCTACCTGTTTGAGACCTACGGCCAGCGCAAGCTGCCGCTGAAGTGGCGCGCCGGCAAGTTGCAGACATTCGGTTCGATGCTGGCCAGCGCACCCCGCGTATCCCGCGGTATGCAGGCCAGGCCGGGCGTGGAGCCGGAGTACCTGCTGGAACTCTACAGCTTCGAGTCCAGCCCCTACGCGAGGCCGGTGCGCGAGCTGTTGTGTGAGATGGAGATTCCGTACGTCCTGCGCAACTGCGGCCGCACCCAACTGCAGGAGTGGATACTGCCGCCGGTGCGCAAGGCCCTGAACATCACCCCCAGCAGCGAGCTGGCAAACCGCCTGGTATTACAGGACATGGAGGGCAGGGTCTCCATTCCCTACCTGTACGACGCCAACAGTGAAACGGGCCTGTTCGAGTCGGAAGATATCATACGGTACCTGCATGATACTTACGGCAGCTGAGTCCAGGCCGCTTTCCCAGGGTTATTTGCGCAGTGCGATCGCCGCCAGGATGGCGGTGGTGTACTCGTAGGCCATGGCGCCCCAGGTGTAGCCGCCGACGTCGGCCGCTGCGTTGAATGCCCAGAAGCAGCGCGCCAGGGCGAGGCCGCCGATACAGACCAGCAGTAGGACGAGGGCAGGTCGATAGAATTCAGTTTTGACCGCCCCCAACAGGCAGAAAATGCCGAAGCCGGTCTGCAAGCCGCCGTACATCGCGCCGATCTCCGGCAGGGCGTCGGCGGACGCCAACTCCAGGCCCGCGAGTCCGGCCGGCAGCGTCGGGGATATCAGGCAGGCCAGCCCGTAAGCGATGAACATAAAGGCGGAAAACCAGAGAACGAATTTGCCAGGCATGGTGTGGTTCCTGAGAAGGTTGGGAGTCG
>CAYTDW010000266.1:0-4877 GCA_964436585.1 uncultured Halioglobus sp.
CGCGGCTTCTCGAAGTAGACCCGCATGACCAGGAACAGATCCTCGCTCAAGCACTGCGCTGCAGCCTGCAACAATCCGGCATATTCCCGGGCGGCGGCAGGATCGTGGATGGAGCACGGGCCCACAACAAGCAGCAGACGGTCGTCCTCTCCCGCGAGAATCCGGTGAATGCTCTGGCGCGCATGGGCCACCGTTTGCGCGGCCCTTGGGCTGACGGGGATATCAGCTATCAACTGCTCTGGCGCTATCAGCTGGTTGGTCCTGCGAATGCGCAGGTCGTCGGTGGTGCTAGTCATTGGCCCATCCATCTTGTTGCGAGCCGGCAAGGCTATTCCGGCAGTTCAAAGGGTCGCCAATATACCACCGATGCCGTGGGTTGGGCAGGGCGAGCGGGCAGACGTAGTGCTATGATCCGCAGTGACCGGCGCGCCAGAAATGCCGGGGACCGGAGCAGGGGGAAGTCGCGCGGCATGACAATACGAACAAAATTACTCGATGCCAACGGCGGGGTGCGCGAGGGGGGCGAAGAAATCCTGCAACAATGGCCTGCAGGGCAGGCAGATATCCTGTGGCTTGATATCGAGGGCGAAATATCCGCCGACATGCGCACACAGCTGTCCGGGCTGGGCCTGCACAGGCTGGCCATTAACGATGTTGAGCGCGAGCGCCAGCCGCCCAAGGTGGAAGAGTTCAGCAGCAATACCTTTATCCTCTTTCGCGGCATTGCCCAACTCGACGAGGACCTGATACTGACACCACTGCAGATCGGCTTCTTTGTCGGGGACAACTACCTGGTGACGATCCATCGCAGCGCATCGAGAAGCGTCAACCGGCTCTGGTCTGAAACCGGGGAATGGACCGCGCAGCGCTCCCCTGCCCGGCTGGCCCTGTCGGTCATGGCATACGCGTCCGAGCGCTACCTTGAGAAGATCCTCGACTTCGAGAGCCGCCTGGGCGACATGGAGGAGAGCCTGCTCAGCAGGCCCTCGGACAGCGTGATGACGGAACTGGTGGGTTACCGCTCGGAACTGCGCAAGCTGCGCCGCATATTCAATTACCACAACCGCCTGCTGGAGGAAATACTGGCGAACGAGCCCAAGTACCTCGGCACTGGCCAGGAGGAGATCCGGCACCTGTGGCGGGCGCTGCGGGACCGCTGCGAGCGACTGTTCAGCCTGACCGGTATGTATTACGAGATCTGCGGCGACCTGGTAGAGGGTTACATCTCCATCAGTTCCCACCAGCTCAACAACACCATGAAGATCCTCACCATCATCACCGCCATTTTCGTACCGCTGAGCTTCCTGGCGGGACTGTACGGCATGAACTTCGACAATATGCCGGAACTGCATTTTCAATACGGCTATTTCTTCATCTTGGGGCTGATGGCGTCAACCGCGGCCCTGCTGGTCTACATATTCAAGCGCAAGCGTTGGCTCTAGCGCGCCGCGCTACCAGCTGTTGGCAATTCCCGCAGCGTAAGGAATGCGAAAGACCGGGAGCAGCTTCGCGTCGATATGACAGCAATTTGAATCAGCTGTAAAATAATGCGCTCAACGGAGCATGGAAGGTTATGAACGCATACCGGGTGGAGTGGTTCAGAGTTCCCCTGCCCCTGCAGGATCTCGAAAACCTCAACAGGTCGAGCGACCAGCATGGGCTGCTGCAGGCCGGCGGGCATGCACTGCTGATGACGGCCACCGCTGCCGCCGCCGTGACTTTCTGGCAGCATGCCGCCTGGGGTTGGCTGATCATCGCGCTGTATGTTCACGGCACAGTCTGCAGCTTCATGATCAACGCGGTTCATGAACTCGTGCATGGCACCGTGTTCCGGACCCGCTGGCTGAATCAGGTCTTCGTGCATTTCTTCGCATTCGTCGGCTGGATAAATCATTACGCCTACTGGGCCAGTCACAGTGAACACCACAAGTTCACGCTGCACGAAAAGCGGGACGGCGAGGTTGTCCTGCCGGTGAGCTTTCGCTTCCAAACCTTTGTGGCAGCGTTCACGCTCGATCCGGTGAAGCTGCGACAAGTCGTTCACGAGTCTTGTCGCCTCGCGGCGGGCAAGATCGACGATCCATGGCTGCGCCAGGTACTTGAAGGCCAGGAGCGTCGATTCGCAGTATTTCGCTGGGCACGCGCCATCTTGTGCGGCCACGCGACAATCGCACTTGTGTCGTTATGGCAGGGCTGGTGGATTGTGCCTGTCATTGTGTCGATGACCCCGATGTACGGCCGTGGGCTATTCGCTCTGCTCAACAACACGCAGCACGTGGGCCTGTCCGGGAATGTCGACGACTTTCGCCTCAACTCGCGCTCGATCGATGTCAATCCGCTCTTCCGTTTTCTGTACTGGAACATGAATTACCACATCGAGCATCACATGTACGCCGGAGTCCCTTGCTATCGGCTGCCGGAATTGAGCCGTCGAATAGCGGACAAGCTCCCGGTTCCGCCGCGAGGAATCATTGGCGCCTGGTACCAGATCATCGCGATAACGTACCGGCAGGCCCAGGAGCCCGGCTACGTATGGAAGCCGTTCATTCCAAACGTTCCTGCGGAAATCACACCCGGTTCTACCCCGCAGACTCCCGAGAGGGTAACGCAAGTAGTCGCAGCGACCCCCGCTTCCCCGGCCGTGCCGGCCATTCAATCGCGCGCATGGCAGTGCCGCGTTTGCGGATTCACGTACTACGAGGCGATCGGGTTACCCGCCGAAGGGATTGCCCCGGGAACCCCGTGGGAAGCCATCCCCGCCGACTGGCACTGCCCCGACTGCGGCATGGCGAAGTCCAGGTTCCAGATGACACAAATTGCCGGCACCGCACCCGTCAGCGGTTGATCCGGTCGAGGAAATGCGCCGCGCTACCAGCTGTTGCGCAGTTCCCGCAGCTTCAGGAACACGGTGGCCGCGTCCGGCGCCTGCGGCAACTCCGGGAATGCCTCCCGCAGCCGCGCAATCACGCCCGGGCTGTCCAGCCGCATGAAAGTATTGATGCGCCGTTCCAGCGCCATATCGGACACCAGCGCATGCTGCGGATCCTGGCTTCTCGCCTGCTCCAGCAGGTCGGCGGCGTCCTCGTTGCCCGGCTCCCGGTCCAGGGTAAAGGCGAGGTTGTTCGCCAGGTAATCGTGGCCGGGGTAAATCAGGGTATTGTCCGGCAGCTGCGCCAGCTGCTCGGCAAAGGTGGCATACAGCTGCCGCGGGTGACCGCCGTTGTGGCAGTTGCCGGCGCCGGCGTTGAACAGGGTGTCGCCGCTGAACAGCGCAGGCGTATCCGTGTGGGATAGCAGACAGATATGGCACATGGTATGGCCGGGCGTGTCCAGGGCCTCGAGTTCCACGGTTTTGCCGATCCTGATGACATCTCCGGCCTGCAGGCCCCGGTCAATCCCGGGAATCGAGTTCTTCGCGTTGACGTGCGCCAACAGGCGGGCGCCGGTGGCAGCGATAAGCGCGCTGTTGCCGCCGGTGTGGTCCAGGTGCTCGTGGGTATTCAACACCTGGGTGATCTCCCAGCCCCGGTCCCGCGCCCGTCCCAGGCATTTTTCATGGTCCAGCGGGTCCACCGCCAACGCCTCGCCGGTCTCGCCGCAGGCGATCAGGTAGTTGAAATTGCGGTAGGCGTTGCCTGTCCAGATCTGCTCTACAATCACTATGGTTCTCCTCCAGACAGTGCTGCGTTGCGTTCTCCGGCCAAAATAATAGCAGGCCGCTACCCGGGCAAGGAATATTTTCGCTTGCAGGGTGCATGCCGCGACGTACAGGGAATGAATACAAATTGCATGCTCACTGGGCCGAGCGTAAACTTCCTCAATGCGCAATCTCATAAAAAAGTTCCAGTCCTACTGGCTGGCTGATGCCAGTTTCGTCACCCTGCTCATCATGCTCTTTGCCGCAGTATTCGTACTTCCGGTGATCATGGAATTCAGTGGCCAGGGAGTGATGATGTTCAACATTCTCCTGCTCAGTGTGTTCTTCTCGGGGATATTCTCGACGCGCAGCGTGGCGCTCATGTCGGTCTCCGCAGTTCTGTTCGGCATCCACCTGACCCTGCGGATTATTCGCTTCGGAGAGAACCCCTATTCTTTTTACGTTATGGAGAATCTCATTGGCATCGCCAATACGCTCGTGTTCATCTACATCAATCTTCGACTGCTGTTTCGCGACCAGATCGTGAACACGTACCGGATTATCGGAGCGGTCAATGTTTACCTCTTGTTGGCCCTCATGGGAGTGTTAACCCTGGAAGTCATTCATGCCATTACCGGCGCTTCCATTGGCGGCAATGTCGCGCTGAGCGGGATGGACGAGGACTATGCCCACTTCATTTATTTCAGCCTGGCCTCATTGACGACCGTGGGCTTTGGGGACATCTATGCCGTGAGTACGTCCGCCAGGATGCTGGCCACTTTCTTATCCACATTGGGCATCCTGTTTCCGGCCATCGTCATCGCCCGCCTGGTCGGGCTGGCCTCCAACCGGAGGTGATCGGCACCGGTTGCGTGGGTAGAGTTGGCTGATCCCGCCATAACAGCGCATCGATTGCCATGCCGTAGTCGCAGCTCTCGCCCCGCCAGTGCGTGATGCAGGTGGCGCTGGTGACTGAGGGCGCCTCGGACCGCAACGCCGAGCGCGACGATTCCGCGGAATCGTGCGGGAACTGGGGGTAGACACTCTGTTCCATGCTTTTTCCTGATGGAGTTTTGAAGACCAGCTGTGGGTTGGCGCCACGTTTTGCAACGTCAATGAAAAAAACACCGCGGTGTAGCTGCCGGTGGTGATAGCGGCACAGGGTCACCAGGTTTTCCAAACTGGTTTCCCCGCCGTCGGCCCAGTGCTCGACGTGGTGTGAGTCGGTCTATCTCGAGTC
>CAYTDW010000267.1:0-4873 GCA_964436585.1 uncultured Halioglobus sp.
GGGCTACGGCTACCCCTTTCACACAGCGGGTGGCGATGGCCAGTGGCCCCGGCACGTCACCGAGGGTTGGATGGGAATATGGGACCTGGCGAAGCCGGTGATCGCCCAGGTGCACGGTTACTGCCTGGCGGGCGGCAGCGAACTGGCCACCGGCTGCGATCTCGTCTACATGGCCGACAATGCGAAAATGGGCTATCCGGCGGTACGTTTCGGTACGCCGGATATGCAGTTCCACCCCTGGCTCGTGGGCATGCGCAAGGGCATGGAAATGCTGCTGACCGGGGATTCCCTGTCGGGCGTCGAATGCGCGGCACGGGGTTGGGCCACGGCCAGTTTTCCCCAGGAGGAACTGGAGCAGAAGGTGCTCGATATCGCTACCAGGATAGCCCTGCTGCCCCCGGACATCGTCCAGCTCAACAAGCGGGCGGTGCACCGGCAGATGGAAGTGATGGGGCTGCGCCAGGGTATCCGCGCGGGTACGGAGCTGTGCGCCCTGGGCGTCCACCAGGTCTCTTTCAAGCGCTTTATTGGCGAGATCGAGTCCAAGGGTCTGACCTCGGCCCTGCAACAGCGGGATGAAAAGTTCGGGGACTATCGCACCGGGCACGGCAAGGATGACGGCTGAGCCGACCGCCGTCCGGCCGCCGCTGCCGGCCGCGCAACGCAACAGGGGAGTTGAGTTATGAGATTGCAGAACAAGGTCGCCATCATCACCGGCGCGGGGCAGGGCATAGGCGCTGTGACCGCCTGCCGCATGGCCGAGGAGGGCGCCAAGGTCGTGCTCGCCGCTCGCCGCCTGAACCTGCTGGAGGAGATAGTCGCCCGGATTGAGGCCGCCGGCGGTACCGCGATGGCCTGCAGCTGCGATGTGTCCGACGAGGAGGCCGTCCGGCAACTGGTGGCCACCACCGTGCAGGCCTACGGCAAGCTGGATATTGTGGTCAACAATGCGGTGCTGATGGTGCCGGGAATGCTGGCCAACCACAGTACCAAAGCCTGGCACCAGAATTTCCGGGTGTCCCTGGATGGCGCCATGTTCCTGATGCGCGAATCCTTCACACAGCTCAGGGCAAATGGTGGCGCGGTCGTCAACGTCGCTTCCGTGTGTGGCCTGCTGGGGTCGGTGGGCACCGCCGGTTACAGCGCGGCGAAAGCCGGCATGATAGCGCTGTCGCGCAATGCCGCCATCGAATGGGGCAAGCAGGGCGTGCGGGTCAATACTGTCGTCCCGGGCGTGTTCCTGACGCCGCCGACCCTGGGCCTGATGCCCGATGCCGCCGCCCAGGAGGCCACGGCGAAGTCCCTGCCGCTTGGGCGTATCGGCGATCCGCTAGAGTGCGCCAACGCCATCCTGTTCCTGGCCAGTGACGAGGCCTCCTATATCACCGGCGCCGAGCTGGTAGTGGATGGCGGGCGCACCGCGGAACTCAACACCGGCACGGCCAGCTGGGACTAGGAGGGAGCGATGGACAAGGATCTGCTGGCGCGGGTTGACCGCCTGGAGTCGCTGGACGAAATTCGCCAGCTGCCGGCCAAGTATGCGCTGTCCCTGGACATGCGCGACATGGATGCCCATGTGAACCTGTTCGCGGCGGATATCCGCGTCAGTCGCGACAAGGTGGGGCGCGCCCACCTCAAGCGCTGGCTGGACGATACCCTGCGCCTGCAATTCACCGGCACCTCCCACCACATCGGCAACCACATCATCGAGTTCGACGATCCGGACCACGCCCATGGGGTGGTCTATTCCAAGAATGAGCACGAGACCGGCAACGAGTGGGTCATCATGCAGATGCTGTACTGGGACAACTACGAGCGTATCGACGGCCGCTGGTATTTTCGCCGCCGCCTGCCCTGCTACTGGTACGCGACCGATCTCAATCGGCCGCCGCTAGGCGCCAACAAGATGCGCTGGCCCGACCGCGAGCCCTACGAGGGCGCTTACCACGATCTGTGGCCCTCCTGGCAAGAGTTCTGGGCCAGGCCACCGGACTGCGATGAGCCAGAGGTGGCGGCACCGGCGCCGCTGGATCAATTTCTGAATACCATGCGGCGGGGCGCGGCTGAGCCCAGGATACGGGTGCGCTGAGCGTTGCTCTCCCAATAACAGGCAAGGGATCGTTATGACTATTTTTTCCGGCGTAAAACTGGGCGAGCTGGCCCTGGACAACCGCATCGTGATGGCGCCCATGACCCGCAGCCGTTCAGCTGCCGATGCGGTCCCGACGGCCATGATGGTGGACTACTACAGCCAGCGCGCCAGCGCCGGCCTCATTATTTCCGAGGGTATCGCCCCCAGCGCCGATGGCCTCGGCTACTGCCGCACGCCGGGGCTGTACAACGACGCCCAGGTGGCCGCATGGTCCCGGGTGACCGCGGGCGTGCACGCCGGCGGCGGCAGGATCGTGGCCCAACTGATGCACGTGGGGCGGGTCGCCAGCCATTACAACAAGCCCGCGGGCAGCCAGACCATCGCGCCGTCCGCCATTCGCGCCCGCGGCGAGATCTATACAGACCAGGCCGGCATGGCGCCGTTCGATGAGCCCCGCGCACTGGCTACCGACGAAATCGCCGGGGTGGTGGAGGACTATCGCCTGGCGACCGCCAACGCCATCACCGCCGGCTTCGACGGTGTGGAGTTGCACTGCACCAGCGGTTACCTGCCGGCGCAGTTCCTGTCTACCGGCAGCAACCGGCGCGATGACTGTTATGGCGGCAGTGTGGCCAACCGCTGTCGCTTTACCCTCGAGGCCCTCGCGGCCATGGCCTCGGTGGCGGGCCCCGGCCGGGTGGGAATGCGCATCTGCCCGGACAACCCCTTCAACGACCTGAGCGATGACAACCCCCAGGAGACCTTCGAGCACCTGCTGGGCCTCGCGGCGGCGCTTGAGCTCGCCTACCTGCATGTCATCAGGATGCCGGCGGGCAGGGTGGACAACATCGCGCTGGGCCAGCGCTACTTTGGTGATCGCCTCATCGTCAACGAGAGCTACGACTTTGAGGAGGCTAGCCAGGTGGTCGCCAGCGGGTCTGCGGCGGCAGTCTCCTTTGGCAGGCTGTTCATCGCCAACCCCGACCTGGTGGCGCGCTTCCGGGCCGGCGCCCCGCTCGCGAAGTTCGACCCGCGCACTCTCTACGCCGGTGGCGAGTCGGGCTACAGCGATTATCCGGCGCTGTGAGGCGCTGGATGGCTGTTTGCCCGCGGCAGCAGTGCCGTCTTTTCATCCGGGCAGGCGATGACGTCATCCTGCCCCCGCCGCAGCAGGCCGGTAAACGGGATAATGCGGTACGCCCCTGACGAGCGGCTGTGCGCGTCGCGCCGGCGCGCCTTTGCGCCATCGGCTTTACGCTTGTCAAAGGTGAACAGGCTGTAGCCTTCAGGCAGGTGATCGCGCAATTCCTCCAGGGTCGCCAGGGACAGCGCTGCGCCGTAGGTGAGCTCGCACACGATCACCGGCCGGGTCCGGCGCAGGGTCTCGCGCATCCCCGCCAGGGTCATTTTCTCAAAGCCCTCCACGTCGATTTTCACGAGGTCGATGCGCTCTATGGCCTGCTTGGGAAAATAATCGTCCGCTCTCACCAGCGCCAGTTCGCCAATGCACCGATTGCCTTTCGCGGCTGTGCCCGGATCGAAGGAGCCGATACCGGCGTTGCTGCCGGACGGGGCGAAGAAGGGCTGGTGGCTGTTTTCGTTGCCCAGACCCACCGGGTACACGCTGACATCGGCGAGGCGGTTGGCGTCAAGCTGCCGCTGCAACTGTTCGCGCACGGGGGCAAACGGTTCAAAGGCGTACACCCGGGCGCCCTGGGCCGCCATGAACAGGGAGTGCTGGCCGACGTTGGCGCCGACATCGACGAACACACACTGCCCCGGCGCAGCGGCGTGTCCCATGTTGCGCATGGCATCGCGCAGGAAGAACAGCAGGGGCTTCTCAAACGCCCCGTAAAAATAGACCTCGAAGTCAACATTATTGCGGAGGTTGCCCTGGTATATCAGGCCGAAAAATTCACGGGTAAAAGGGGCGTCGGGTGCGATCCCCCGTCGGGCGAGGCGCTTGTAAACATGGCGCGCCCAGGCCGAGGGCGCCCGGTGCCGGTTCCACGCAAAGCGGTAGAGCCGGTCCGCGAGATTCACCGCGGCACCGCCCTTCAGCGCAACGCCTGCTGCGCCCGGGCGAATGCATCCAGGGCAAAGTCGATATCGTCGTCGCTGAGCGCTGCGGACATCTGGGTGCGGATCCGCGCCCGGCCTTTGGCCACCACCGGAAAGGAAAACGCCACCACGTAAACCCCTGCGGCCAGCATCGCCTCGGCGAAGCGGGCCGCCAGCGCCGCGTCATGCAGCATGACCGGCACGATCGGGTGTTCGCCCGGCAGCAGCTCGAAGCCGAGGCGCTCCATGCCGTCGCGGAAACGCGCGGTATTGGCGTGTAAACGCGCTCTCAGGGCAGGTTCTTCATCCACCAGTTGCAGCGCCCTGATCGCCCCGGCCACCACTGGCGGCGCCACCGTGTTGGAGAACAGGTAGGGCCGGGAGCGCTGGCGCAGCATGTCGACTATCTCTTTCCTGGCCGCGGTGTAGCCGCCGCTGGCGCCCCCGAGCGCCTTGCCCAGGGTGCCGGTGATGATATCCACCCGGTCCATGCAGCCACGCAACTCGTGGGTGCCGCGGCCGCTGGCGCCGAGGAAGCCGGTGGCGTGGCAGTCGTCGAAATGGACCAGGGCAGCGTACTGATCCGCCAGTGCGCAGATCTCGTCCAGCCGGGCAATGTAACCGTCCATGGTGTACACGACGTCGGTGCTGATGAGCTTGTAGCGGGCGACGGCGGCATCTGCCTCCTGCTGTTGCGCCTGCAGGTCCGCCATGTCGTTG
>CAYTDW010000268.1:0-4860 GCA_964436585.1 uncultured Halioglobus sp.
AATCGGCGACCTGCTCGAAGGTATCAAGGCGATATTCCTCTTCGCCGTGATAACGCTGGCGATTACCACGATACTGCTGTTCCTTTATACCCGCAGCCTGCGGGGGACGCTGTCACCCCTGCTGTGTTCAATCATCGCCGTGATCTGGCAGCTGGGCCTGCTGACCACCCTGGGCTACGGACTCAACGCTTACTCGATACTCATACCATTCCTGGTTTTCGCCATCGGGATCAGTCATGGGGTACAGGTCGTCAACGCCTTTCTCGGTGAGAGCATCGTCGGCCGGGACAAGCGGGGCAGTGCCAGGCGCGCCTTCCGCGCCCTGTACGTACCGGGCATGACCGCCCTGATCTCCGACGCCATCGGTTTTATCACCATGGTGCTGATTCCCATACAGGTGATCAAGGACCTGGGAATAGCCGCCAGTATCGGCGTGGCAGTGGTGGTACTGACCAACCTGGTGCTGCTGCCCATCATGCTGTCCTACGTCGGAATCAGCAAAAAGACGCTGGAACACCATCGCAAGGCCCGCAGCAACGATGTCGTGCGCGACACCGCCTGGCGACTGCTCGCGAATTTCGCCAGCGCCCGCGTCGCGCCGTTTTCGCTGGCGCTGGCCGCCCTCGGCTTCGCCATAGGCATCTACGGCGGGCAAAACCTGCCGATCGGCGACCTGGATTCGGGCGCACCCGAGCTGCACCCGGACTCACGCTACAATATCGACAACCAGTATATTACCGACAACTACGCCACCAGCTCCGACATACTCGTTGTCATGGTGGAAACAGCGGAGCAGGAATGCGCCCAGTTCGATAACCTGGACCTGGTGGATCGCTTCACCTGGCATATGCGCAACGTGCCCGGCGTCAGCTCCGCCATGAGTGCCACTGAGGTCTCCAAGTTGTACGCCGCCGGCTACAATGAGGGCAGTCTCAAGTGGGCCACGATCAACCGTGACCAACGGCTGCTCGGCTCAACCTTTGACCAGATGCCCGGCGCATTGATGAACACCAGCTGCAGTCTGTTGCCGGTTGCGCTGTTTCTTACTGACCACAAGGCGGAAACACTGCAGCGTGTGGTAAACGCAGCCGAGTCCTTCGCCGCGCAGAACCAGCGCGAGGGCATTCATTTCGCGCTGGCGGCAGGCAACGCGGGCATCGAGGCTGCAACCAACCAGGAGATAGCCGTTGCCCAGACCCGCATGATGCTGCTGATCTACGGCGTTGTCGGCGCGCTGGTGCTCCTGAGTTTTGCGTCCTGGCGCGCGGCAGTGTGCATCATGATGCCACTGGCACTGACCTCTTTCCTGGCACAGGCACTGATGACATACCTGGGAATCGGGGTGAAGGTGGCAACCCTGCCTGTCATCGCCCTGGGTGTAGGCGTCGGTGTCGACTACGGCATCTATATCTACAGCAAACTGGATTACTTCCTGCGCCGCGGCATGAATCTCCAGGAGGCATATTTCAACACCCTGAGGACCACGGGGGAAGCTGTCAGCCTGACCGGGGCGATGCTGGCGATAGGCGTGGCAACCTGGATCTGGTCCCCGATCAAATTCCAGGCGGACATGGGGCTTTTACTGACGTTCATGTTCCTGTGGAACATGGTTGGAGCCTTGTGGCTGCTGCCGGCCCTGGCTCACTTCCTGATCAAGCCCGAGCAATTTCCAGCAAAGGAAGATAAACGCGTGTCACATATGCCCCCGGTGGCTTAAGTGGTCGCGCGTTGCGTCAAGGATTCGAATCACTGCCAAGCCCGAGGTAAACTCTATGGTACGTCAAAAAAAGTGGCACCCAGGAATACTCGCAAAAGCCCTGACCGCGGCGAGTCTTGTGGCGGGCGTGACAGCCGCACACGCTCTCACTTTCGAATTGGGCGAAGGCAGCGAGTGGGAACTCGACTGGGACACCAACGTGGCCTACACCGCCCAGTGGCGGGTTGCCAGGCAGGACGATGGCCAGTTTGCCTACAGGGATACCGGGGACCTGGCCGCCGACAGCCGGGCCTACGCCGTACTGATCAATGCCAATGACGGCGACAACAACTTCAGTCGCGGCATGGTACAGAACAAGATTTCCACCGTTACCGAGATGGATCTGAACCGGGATAACTTCGGTGCGTTCGCCCGGGCCCGCGCCTACTACGATGATGTTTACGACCAGGATACCGACCACAGCGAGGAAGACTACCTCACCTACAACAACAGCAGGGACTTCCCCGGTGGTGACGCCGGCTTCAGGGAATTCCCCCGGGATACCGTCGATGAGCACCGCGATCGTATCGAAATGCTCGATTACTTCGTGTATGCCAGTGGGGAACTGGCCGGAGATCGTTTGTATACCGTCAGGCTTGGCAGCCAGGTAATCAACTGGGGTGAGGCCACCTTCACCTCGGGGATCAACGGGCTGCAGAACCGCGCAGACCTCATTGCCCGCAACACCCCCGGCGTGGAGGTGAAAGAGATCCTGCTGCCGACAGGCGCCCTGTACGGCCAGACGGATGTGATGCCCGGCCTCACCCTTGAGGCGTATTACCAGTACGAATGGAGAAAAACCGAGCTTAACGGCGTGGGCAGTTTTTTCAGTGACCGGGATTTCCTCGGGCCGGGTGCCAGGAACTTCCTCATACCCATCGGCCCGGACCCGGCCAATATCACCGCCATTCCCAGAACGCCGGACGAGGGCGCGTCCAGCAGCGGCCAGTGGGGTACTGCACTGCACTGGATCACCGCAGGCGAGACGGATATTGGTTTGTACTACATCAATGCCCACAGCAAGGCACCAGCCTACCAGATCAACTATGGCGCGGGCGGCATATTTCCGGAGTCCTACAGGATCAGGTACTTTGAGGATATTCAGGGCTATGCCGCCAGCTTCACCACGGTGATGGCCGATACCAATATCCAGGGCGAGGTCTCTTACAAGACCGATGTGCCCGTGGTGCTGTTGAGCGGGGATCCGGTGGATGGCGACCTCGCTTCCTACCAGCTCGGGGGTTCCTATGTGCTCGAACCCACCGCCCTCTGGGACGATGCCAACCTGACCTTCGAACTGGCGGGCGCCTACATAACCTCGGACGACAGTGCCGAGCTGTTGTACGACGACCACGGCACCGTTATCAACCTGCGCCTTGAACTGTCCTACCTCAACCTGGCGGATGGCATTGACCTCAAAGTACCGATTTTCTTCCGTCGCGGCCTCGACGGCAATATTCTCGAAAGCGAAATGGTGGAGGACTCCTCCGCAGTCAACATCACTTTCAATTTCGTCTACCTGAATAATTTCACCACAGCCCTGGGTTACTCGAACTTTTTTGATGGCGGTGAAAACACCTACATCAACGATCGCGACAATGTGTCGGTAAACTTTACCTATAGCTTCTGAGATACGAATGAGGACCAGTCATATGCGTCTCGTCAACAACACCGTAATTGCCCTGTCCCTTTTCCTGCTGGCAGCCGGCGCAATGGCAAAAATGTCGGCGGAGGATGTCGCCCGCCTGGGCAAGGATCTAAACCCCATGGGGGGTATCGTGGCGGGCAGCGCGGATGGACTGCTGGCCCCCTGGACGGGCAGCGTGGTCGGTTTGCCCAAGGGCCTGAAGTGGGACGGACCGGGCACGCCCTACCCCGATCCCTGGCCCGAAGAAAAGCCGCTCTTCACCATTACCAAAGACAATCTGGAGCAGTACCGCGCGCGCCTGAGCCCGGGGCAGATCGCCATGTTCGAAACCTACCCGGAAACCTTCCGCATGCCGGTGTATCCCGGGCACAGGGACTTCGCCTTTTACCCGCAGTTCTATGAGAAAGTTCGGTACAACGCCGAGCACGGCGAGTTGATCAACGGCGATGAGGGCATCAAGGGCTTCGTCGGCGGCGCCGCGTTCCCGGTACCGGGTAGCGGGCCAGAGGTCGTATGGTTGACCCGCACCACTGGCGCCTTTGAGAGTATGGAGGGCGAATACAGTGATATCGCCGTGTTCCCCAATGGCACCCGCTCCACCCGCCGCTCCAGGTTTATCCAGGAATCCCCCTACGCAAATCGCCACAATCCGGTCAACGCGGATTACGAATATCCGAAACTGGGGGAGTACGCGGGCTACATCATGACCTATGTGACGGAACCTGCCCGCGACAAGGGCCTGATCACCTCCATTTTCGAACCCTTCGATTACTCCCTCAGCGCGCGGGAAGTGTGGCGCTATCTGCCGGGTTCGCGCAGGGTGCGACGCGCGCCCACGGTGGGCTTTGATACCCCGGATGGCCCCGGTGGCCTGAAGACCGTGGATGAGGTGCGCGGCTTCAATGGTTCAATGGAGCGATTCGACTGGAAACTGATCGGCCGCCAGGAGATATTCATCCCCTATCACAACTACAGGTTTGACGAGCCGGGCCTGAGCTACGACGTACTGCTGACAAAATACCACGTCAACCCGGACTACATGCGCTATGAGCTCAAGCGCGTCTGGGTGGCCGAGGGTACCCTGCGGGAGGGCGAGCGCCATGTCTACGGCAAGCGCCGCATCTATGTGGACGAGGACACCGGGCTGACCGTCATTACCGAGAACTACGACGGTCGCGGGGAGTTATGGAAAGTGGCGTTGACCACGAGCATTTACGACTACGGCGGAGAGGCCTACGCCCGACGTGCGGAGATGTACCACGACCTGCGCGCAGGCGCTTATATCGCCGAGCGCCTGATCAACGACAGCGCCCCGGAGCTGCACGACGTCAATCCGATCAAGGGTCCGGAGTACTTCTCTCCCGGCAACGTCCGCAAGCTCGGCAAGCGCTAGGCGACGAGCGAGAACTCCCTGCGCAGGACATCGATGATTTCTGCCCTGGGGTTATCCGACAGG
>CAYTDW010000269.1:0-4850 GCA_964436585.1 uncultured Halioglobus sp.
GTGGCGCGGCGTCTGGCTTGCCTGCCCGAGGTGGATCAGGCGCTTGCCACGGGGGAACTCAGCTTTTCCAAGGCGCGGGCAATCACGCGGGTCGCCACACCGGCGAATGAGAGCCTGTTGCTGGCTTTGGCGGAGCGCACCAGCGCCAGTCACCTGGAGCAACTGGTAGCCAGGTATCAACCGGTGGATGAGCTGGGGCTGACGGCCATGGACGCTGACGCTACCGCCGGCGATGGAGGCGCGGCTGCGGGGAATGCGGGTTTGGATGAAGAGGCCGCCGCGAACGAGCCGGAGGATGAGGAAGCGCGGCGCGAACACGCCCGGGAGCTGTACTGGTTCCAGGACGGGGACGGCATGTGGGTGATTCACGGGCGCCTGCCGCCGGAGCAGGGTCAGCTGGTGGTGAAAGCGCTGGAGGCGGTGGCGCGCCCGCTCCAGGAAGCACGGCAGGACGAGTGGAAGGCAAAACAGAAAGCGCGGTTGCAGGCGGTGGCGCGGCATATCGCCCGGCGGCACCGGGAGGCGGGTGTGGCGGAGTTTGCTGGTGATGCCGTTCCACTTGCGGTGCAACTGGAGCGGGCGCAGGAAAAAATCTCCGCGGAGACGTTTTCGCAGTTTATGAACCAGGTACGTGCGGACGCCTTTGCCGACATGGCCGAGCATTTTCTGGCAACGGCGAGTCAGTACCCGCAACTGCAGGGGCTCACTGGCGCGGAGCGGTGCCAGGTGGTGCTGCACGTGGACATCAATACCCTACGGGAACAGCGCGCGGGGGCGTGCTGCGTTCATGGCAAGGCGCATTTTGAAGATAAACCGTGGTTGTCGCCGCGCACGGCCCGGCGGCTGGCCTGTGACGCATCGCTGGTGACGGTGTTGGAAGACGGCGGCGGGCAGGTGCTCAACGTGGGGCGGCGCTCGCGCATCGTGCCGGCGCATATTCGCCGCGCACTGCTGGAGCGCGACGGGGTGTGCCAGTACCCGGGGTGCCATGAATCGCGCTACGTGGATGCGCACCACATCGAACACTGGACGGACGGGGGCGAGACGAGCCTCGATAACCTGGTAACCCTATGCCGCTTTCATCATCGGCAGCTGCACCGTGGGTGTTTTAAGCTGCGACTGGAACACGTCTCCGCGGAGACGGGTGCGGGTGGACCGAGGCTGGCGTTCGTTCGGAACCGGGGTGGTGGCCAGGCTGGCGTCGGGGATAGCGGGAGTTGAAAAGCGGGGTGAGCCCACCATAGGTTATGGATATTCCGGTCCGGAGGGAGGCGGCTTACGATTCTCGGATAGGGGGATGCCCAAGCGGCGGCGGCGGGAAATCGCGCTGTCTGCAGCAGTCGTGGAATACTGCGTGGTACACTCGAACCGGGCACTGCGTGAGGCAGGCGCAACGGTGGCTCACCCCGCTGACTAACAGCTGCGGGAGTGTGGCGGCCTTGCGTGACTTGTCTCCGGTATCTGGCAAGGAGCCGCCATGGACTCATTCTTCGAGATTTCCCACCACGGAGCCGTCCGCGGCGTGACCGGGTCCTGCCACGAGCTGCGCCTGGCGGGCGGGCCGGGAATTCTGGTGGACTGCGGCATGTTCCAGGGGGCGGAGACCTCCGGCACGGGCGCGGGGGCCGGCCAGCTCGCCATTGATTTCCCCGTGGGGCATATCCAGGCACTGGTGGTCAGCCATGTGCACATTGACCACGTGGGGCGCATCCCCTACCTGATCGCCGCCGGCTTCAGGGGGCCCATCGTCTGCACCGAGCCCTCCGCGCGTCTGCTGCCGCTGGTGCTGGAGGATGCGGTGAGAATGGGCATTACCCAGGACCGTCTCCTGGTGGAGCGTTACATCAGGGCCATTACCGCGCGCATCGTGGCGGTGCCCTACCGGCGCTGGCAGCGGGTGGTGCCGGGTGAAGACGCCGGGATTCCGGCCGGGGCCGGGGGCGCAGCGGCAGGCACAGCGGCAGGCGCAGCTGGTACTGGAGCTGGAGACGAAGCTGGGGCTGGGGGCGCAGCAGCGGACGAAACTGGTGCCGGAGCTGGGGGCAGCATCGATATCCGGTTCCAGCCCGCGGGGCACATCCTGGGGTCAGCCTACGTGGAGTGCGAGGTCACATCCGCGGGCAAGCGCCACCGGGTGGTGTTCTCCGGGGACCTGGGTGCACCCCACGCGCCTCTGTTGCCCCCGCCCCGCTCGCCCGAACGCGCCGACACCCTGGTGATCGAAACCACCTATGGCGACAGCCTGCATCAGGGGCGCCGTGAGCGCAGCCTGCGGCTCAAACAGGTGGTGGAGCGGGCACTGAAGGACGACGGCGCGGTGTTGATCCCGGCCTTCAGCATCGGCCGGACCCAGGACATCCTGTACGAGCTGGAAGGGCTCATTCACCGGTATGGCGAGGCCAAGGTCGGCAACCGCCGCTGGCGCGACCTGGAGATCATCGTGGATTCACCCCTGGCCGCCAGGTTCACCAACGTCTACCGCCAGCTCAAGCCCTTCTGGGTGGCCGAGGCCCTGGGCCGGGTGCGGGCGGGGCGCCACCCGCTGAGCTTCGAGCAACTGTATACCGTGGGCGACCACGAGCAGCACGAGACCGCGGTAAACTACATCAGGAACCGCGGTCACCCCTGTATCGTCATCGCCGCCAGCGGCATGTGCGCCGGGGGGCGCATCGTCAATTACCTGAAGGCGCTGATCGGGGACCCGCGCACGGACATCCTGTTCATCGGCTACCAGGCCGCCGGCACCCCCGGCCGGGCGATACAGGCCCATGGCCCCCAGGGCGGTTGGGTGGAGCTCGACGGGCAGCGCCATGACATCAAGGCCGGCGTCCACACCATCAGCGGCTACTCCGCCCACGCCGACCAGAAGGACCTGGTCAATTTTGTCGAGCGCATGCGGGTGAAACCGCGGCAGATTCGCGTCGTGCACGGCGATGACGAGGCCAAGGCGGAGCTGCGGCAAAAGCTCGCGGCACTGGTGCCGGAGGCGCAGGTGATTATCCCGGCGTGAGGTTCAAGGCCGACTGGCGGCGGCCATTACCTCGAACACCAGGCTCGCATCCGCTCCCGGCAATGTCCTCCTGTCGAAGCGCAGCGTTAACCTTGGCCGTGAATCTGTGGTCAATGTTTCGCAAATAGTCACCCTGGACAAAACTTTCCTCAGCGAACGTGTGGGCAGGCTGCAGCCTGCGAAGCTAAGGAAAGTCGACGAGGGTGTGCGCCTGGTTCTGGCCCTGTAACGCGTCAACCCGGCGCCGCCAGCACGTCCCGGTCCAGCGCCACGCTGGTGCTGCGGCCCAGCAGTTCAATCAGCAGCAGCGCCCGGTCTTCGCCCTGGGGCATCTGGTAGACGCCGCTCAGCCCGGCGAAGGGGCCATCCAGAATCTCCAGGGTGTCGCCGGGCTGGTGCGGCCAGGTCTCGCCCTGGCGCAGCCGGCTCTCGGGGTCTTCACACTGCCTGAGATAGTCGATCACGCTGGCCGGCACCGGCCGCAGCAGCTGGCCGAAACGCACCAGGCTAGCCACGCCCAGGGTGGAGCGCACCGCGGCCACGCTGTGCTGGTCCGGGTCCACCTGGATAAACAGGTAGCGGGGAAACAGGGGCTCCACCGCGTCAACCCAGCCTCTGGCCTTGCGCTTGCGCAGGCGGATTTTCGGCAGGTAGGTGACAAAGCCCTGGCGCTGCAGGTTCTCCTCCGCCTTCGCCTCCTGGCGCGGCTTGCTCTGCACGGCGAACCAATGCTTCACTGGCTGGCCTCTTTATCACCCTGAGCCAGCAGCCGTAAGGCCTCACGTTTGAATTCAGAACTGTATTCTTGCCTTGATTGCTTGGTCATTTGCACATTCCTCAGGGACATAGTGTCCTCTTTAGTTCATGTGCGTCAAACTGGGGGAGGTTCAGTCTGACCCCATTATTCCCTTATTCAACTCTCTCCCTGGTATGCGCACAAATGGCATCGTAGGTCTCGTGCATCCGCGCCAGATTCCAGGGGCGGCGCACACGGTAGATCAGGCTCTGGTCCGCCAGCTGGGCCAGCCAGCGCAGGCACTGCTCCTGCAGGAAACGGAAGCTGAACAGATAGTTGGGCAGCAACTGCTCGAGGAAGGTGGCCACCTTGTCATCCGACAGCATGGGGTGGCCCTGCTGGAGGAAGTAATCTCCCAGGGTCGACTTGCCCCCCATGGAGGGAGCGATGAACAGGATGGGCCGCTCGTCCACCTCCACCGCGGCCGCGTGGATAAAGTCCCAACCGCGCTCCAGGGTCAGGTGCAGGGGCAGGAAGATGTGGACAAACCAGAAGACCAGCAAGGCCCGGTTGCCCTGGTCACCGAGCTGGTAGTGGATGACGGGGTCGCCCCCGGTCCAGCTGAAGCTCGCCAGACCTTCCACCTGCAGGCACCAGGGCTGGCCGGCAGCGCTGCGGGCCGCTTCACGGTCGGTGCGCAGGAACAGCTCGCGGCCATGAGTGCTATACAGGGGCATGCTCTCGGCCAGGGACTCCGGGGGCGGCGGCGCCGATGATCCAGTACCCGCCTGCCTCAACTGCAGCGCACTGTGCTCACCGGGTGCCACCGCGCTCACCGGCGTCGGGCGATCGAACAGCGCAAAGTCGCAGACGACCCTCACGCCGTAGAGGCGGTGCTCAATCATGCGCGCCGCCCCAGCTGAAGGTGGAAACCACGGTAAAGCGCTCGTGCCCAGCCCTGCCATTGACGATGTCGTCCCCGCATTGCAACCAGGCGTGGGCGGAAAGGCCGGTGGGGTCATCGGTGCGCTCACGGCCCCGGCGCACCCCCAGGTAGAACTGGCCCGGTATGTTGCGCCTTGCCAGCAGGCGCTGCACGACCAG
>CAYTDW010000270.1:0-4844 GCA_964436585.1 uncultured Halioglobus sp.
CCGATGACAAGGACCTGCCGCTGGAAATCGAGACCTGCTACAGCCAGGAGGCTGGAGCGGCTTATGTCCGCATGGATACCCGCCTGATCAATACCAGCAGCGAGGAGGTGGGTGTGTGGTGGGTGGAATACCTCAACGGTTCCGGCGAGGTGGAGGCTTTCCAGCCCAGCATCGGCTTTGGCGAACCGCTGTTTACCAGCACCTGCCCCGCCACCAGCGCGGTCGCCTGTGGCGGCAACGGCAGCTGCGACCAGTGCAATTACCTGGCCTACAGCGGCCACGATGGTGCCGAGGGCGTCTCCTACGGGTTCATTCACGCGGTTGAAGGCACCACCAGCATCTCCACCAGCGGGGTCAATGTGCTGATCCTGGGCAAGACAATTTTATCCATCGCGGGAGGCTCCCCCCCGAACTTCATCGTGCCTGCGGACGGGGAGCTGAGCCTGCGCCGTTTCTTCGCCGTGGGCGACGGCACCGCCAGCAGCATTGCCGATATCCGCAACGACCTTTTCGATATTTTTACCGGCGTACTGGAAGGTACCGTCACCAGCGGCGGCGCACCGCTTGCCAACGCCAGCGTTGCGGTCTTCCAGACTGTCAACGCCAGCGCGGTACCGCCGGTGCTGTTCATGGCCGGCCACACCCGCACGGACAACACCGGCAAGTACCGCATGACCCTGCCACCGGACAACTATGAAGTGCTGGCCGGCGCCGAGGGTTACCTGTTTGCCGCCAATTCGCCCGCGCAGCTATCGATTGCGAGAGACCAGGTGGCGCGGCAGGATTTCGAACTGCCGGCACCGGGTTACCTGCGGGTCGGCGTGACCGCCACCACCCCTGGCGGCGCCAGCGGTCCGGTTCCCGCCAAATTGCAGGTGGTGGGTTTCGACCCGAGCCCGGCACCGGCCAACAATGTACTGGGAGCGCGCACAGGAGTTCTCGGCGACGACTCCGACTCGCTGCCCCACGGGATCACCCTGGTGGATTTCATCGATCGCACAGGTCTGAGCGAACGCCTGACCCTGGAACCCGGCGACTACCAACTGGTGGTTTCCAGGGGTCCGCGCTACTCGGCGTTCCGACAGAATATCACCATAGCCAGCGGCCAGACCCTGGAAGTGCAGGCAGAACTGGCCCAGGTGATCGCCACCAACGGCTATATCCTGGCCGACTTCCACGTGCACTCGATAGACAGTCCGGACGCCGAGGTGAACCGCAGTGAACGCGTCGCGACCTACCTCGCCGAGGGGATGGACTTCTTCACGCCGTCGGACCACGACATTCGCGTTGACTTTACCGACACCCTGGCCGCCATGGACGTGGGCGACCTGATCGCCACCGCACCCAGCGGCGAGATCACACCCTTTGACTACGGCCACTTCAACAGCTGGCCCGTAACGGTGGACACCACCAGGATCGGCGGCGGCACCGTCGACTGGGGCCGGGAAGCACAACCCGGCATGGATTTCCCCGAGTACGCGAGCTATGTCCTGTCACCCGGGGAAATCTTTGAGCGGACGCTGGCCGATCCCAGGGGGAATCTTGTGCAGATCAACCATACGGCATCCCACTTCGGCGCTTCCGGCCTCGGCATCGACACGGGCTTGACGCCGCCGCGCTCGAGCGTGGAACTGGCCGAGAGGCGTCTCGAACCCGCGCTGGAAAACGCCTTCGACGATGGCTTCCAGGCGCTGGAAGTCTGGATTGGCACGAATGGCAGGGGCGGCATACTCGATGAGTTCCTCGGCCAGAATGCCGGCGACTGGTTCAACCTGATCAACCAGGGGATCGTGCGCACCGGGGTGGCGGATTCCGACAGCCATTCACGCCGCACCACCTATCTTGCCACCCGCAACCAGATACCCAGCAGCGTGACCGATCCGGGCCAGCTGTCGGGGCACGCGGAGACCCTGGCTGCCACCGTCGCGGAGGGTAAAGTGATCGGCACCAATGCCCCTTTCGTCACCATCGAGGCGAGCGGTGTGCATCGGGGTGCAGGCCAGCGGGCCGGGCTGGGGTTGGCCGATGCCACCACCCTGCCGATTGATGCCGCCTCAAACGTCACGGTTACGCTGCGCATTGCCAGCGCCCAGTGGGCCGGCGTGGACACGGTGGATTTCTACATCAATAACCAGCCGGAGAAAGTCAGTCTCCCGGGACAGGCCGCGCGCTATGGCGTCTGCCCGGACCTGAGCATCAGCGCCGGTGACAGGCGTTGGCAATCCCGCGAGGTCGTTGTGGACGAGGACATCGCCGGTGCCGTTCGCACGGAGGTGGAGGTTACCCTGACCCTGCCCCGCGTGGCCGCAGATACGTGGCTGGTGGCCATCGCCCATGGCACCGACGGAGTCTCCCCTCCCTTGTTCCCGATCGTACCGGAGGACCTGGACAGCAGTACGAATACCGACCTTGCGAGCCTTACCGATGACAATATCGGCGAGGGCGGCGTACTCGCCTACGCATTTACCAACCCGCTGTTTATCGATGTGGGAGGGGATGGCTGGACACCCCCGGGGGTGGCCAACGCCAAATGCTCAGTCGGGGCCAATTGAAGCCAGGCTCGCTTCCATATTCGCGGCGATGGCGGTCGCCACCCGCCGCGCCCGCTCAGTGCCATCACCGGCGAAGTGCTCGTCCAGGGTGGCGTTGAACAGTGCCAGCCAGCGCTGGAAATCCCCCGGCTGTAAAGGCTGCCTGCCGTGCAGCTGGCGATGGATATTCATGGTATGGCGGCGGTAGCCTTTTTCACCCAGCAGCAGTTTGCTCCAGTAGTCCTTGATGTGAGGCAGGTGCACAGCGAGGTCGACGGCTGCGACGTCGATGAATATGGGCGCCAACTGCGCATCCGCCAGGACACGCTTGTAGAACAGCTCCACGAAGGCCTCGATGTTTTCGCGGCTATCGAGGTCGGGCAGTCCGGGAGAGATTTCAGGAGGGACGGTCACGTAGGCATGCTCGCTACCAATGTGCGCCCGGCGCAATTGCTGGCAGGGTTGTCCGACATTGTTGCGGGCACAGCGTGTACTTGGAATAAGCAATTGCGCATAGTAGGCTGCATCAGCGTCTGATATCAAAAAATTTATTGTCGCACAAGCGAGCAACTTCCCGCGATCAACAATACGGTAGGGTAACCAATGATACTTTCAACATTGCGGGAATGCCGGGTGTTGCCCGTAGTCACTGCCGTTGATGTCGACACGACCGTACAACTGGCCAGGGCCCTGCACCGCGGGGGTATGAAGTCCATCGAGATCACCCTGCGCAGCGCTGCCGCCCTCGACAGTATCCTGGCAGTACAGCGGGAAGTGCCAGAAATGCTGGTAGCGGCGGGCACCGTCAATACCCCGGCGCAGCTGGAATCGGTACTCAAAGCGGGCGTGACAGTGGCATTGAGCCCCGGCGCCACGACGGAACTGTTGCGCGCGGCCGCAGATTCCGGCCTGTTCTTTATCCCCGGGGCGGCCTCTGCCTCCGAGGTGATGCAGGGCATGCTCTACGGCTTCGAACTGTTCAAATTTTTCCCGGCGGAGGTCGCGGGCGGCGTGGCCATGCTTGAATCCCTGGCCGGGCCTTTCCCGCAAATCAAATTTTGTCCTACCGGGGGCCTGAATCCTGCCAATTTCCGCAGCTATCTGGCCCTGCCCAATGTCGTTTTCTGTGGCGGCTCATGGATGGTTAACGCCGGGCTGATCAATCAGGGCAGGTGGGGTGAAATCGAGGAGCTGGCTCGACAGGTGATGATAGGGTAGCTGCCGCACTTGCCATGAGTTTGGGGAAACATGAAAGCAGAACGCTGGTCCTCTCGCATCACTTTCCTGTTCGCGACCATCGGCTGTGCCGTCGGGCTGGGCAACCTGTGGCGCTTTCCCTACATCGCCGGCGAAAATGGCGGCGGCGCTTTCGTGCTGGTCTATCTCGGATTCGTGCTGATGGCTGGCATACCACTGATCATGGCGGAACTGGCGATTGCACGGCGCGGGCGCAGCAACCCCGTGGCGACCACGGCGGCAATCTCCCAACAGGAGAGCGGCCACCGCCGCTGGCAGCTGATCGGCTGGCTGAGCATACTGGCTCCCCTGCTGGGGCTGAGTTTCTATGGCGTGGTGGCGGGCTGGTCGCTGGAATATCTCCTGCTGGCAGCCAGTGATCGCTTTACGGGTATCAGTCCCGGGCAGGCCGCCGCCCTGTTTGATGGCGTCCTGGATTCTCCCTGCAGAATGCTGTTCTGGTTCAGCCTGGTTACTGTCTCGGTCGCGGCGGTTGTCGGCAGCGGCGTGCGCCGGGGCATTGAGGCGGCCTCGAACGTTATGATGCCCGCCCTGTTCATCCTCCTGCTGGGCCTGGCCGGGTACGCCTGCACGGTCGGCGATGCCAGCGCCGCGGCCTCGTTTCTGTTCAAGCCGGACTTCTCCAGCCTCACCGCCCAGGGCGTGTTGATGGCGTTTGGCCAATGCCTTTTCTCGCTGGCGGTTGGCACGGGCGCCATGCTGGCCTACGGCGCCTACCTGCCCCCGGAAACATCCATACCAGGCACCGCCTGGATCATAGCCCTGGCGGATACAGCCGCCGCTATGCTGGCTGGTATGTTGATATTCGCGATCGTCTTCAGCTCGGGGCTGGACCCGGCGGAGGG
Source organism: uncultured Halioglobus sp. (assembly GCA_964436585.1). GTDB lineage: Bacteria > Pseudomonadota > Gammaproteobacteria > Pseudomonadales > Halieaceae > JARRPM01. The sequence goes on from CAYTDW010000270.1 coordinate 4,634, forward strand.
TCCGGGACTGCTGTTCGTAACACTACCAGTTGCTTTCAGCGCCATGCCCGGCGGACAGTTGTTCGGCTCCCTGTTTTTCCTGCTGGTGTTCTTCGCCGCCTACACCTCCGGCCTCGGAATGATGGAACCGTTCGTGTCCTGGCTGGAGGACCGACCGCGCTGGAATCGGCCCCGGGCGGCGATGCTCACCGCCGCAGTGGTCTGGTTGCTG
>CAYTDW010000271.1:0-4794 GCA_964436585.1 uncultured Halioglobus sp.
GATCACAGGACGGCGGAAGTCGCAGCCCTGGCCGCGCAGACCTGGGGCGGCTCCCCGGCGGATGCGGGCGCAGCACCCTTCAAGCTGGCGCCCTGCCGCGAACGGCGCGCCGAGCTGTGGCTGACCAACACCCAGGTGAATTTCTGCGCCAGGGCCTACCCTACAGTGCCGGTACAGCATGTCGATGCCGCCGCACTGACGGTACTGGGCGGCCTGTTGCGCAACGGTTTCCTGCACCGGGCTATCCGGGAACAGGGGGGTGCCTATGGCGGTGGCGCCTCCCAGGATTCCGGTATCGCCGCCTTCCGCTTCTATTCCTACCGCGATCCGCGGCTGGCTGAAACGCTGCAGGATTTCACTGCCGCCATCACCTGGATGCTCGACAGCAAGCACGAATACCGCGCCCTGGAAGAAGCGATCCTCGGAGTCATTGGCAGCCTGGACAAGCCCGGCTCGCCGGCCGGGGAGGCCAAGCAGCATTTTCACAACCGTCTGTTTGGCCGCAGTCACGACCAGCGGGAACAGTTCCGCCAGCGAGTGCTGGCGGTAAGCCTGGAAGATCTGCGCCGCGTAACCTGCACCTACCTGCGCCCGGAACTGGCCAGCACCGCGGTGATCACCAACAGCGGCCAGCTACAGGCCACGGCCGCCCTGCGGGAGGAACTGGGCCTGTCGGTGGAACAGCTTTAGGGCGCGGGTTTCTCCCCACCCGCGCGCCATTTACCGCGGCCCTGGGCCCGCTGTGCCATCATTTCATCCAGCTTGGCCTTTTGCTCCGCATTCAGCACCTGGTACACCTGCGACCAGGTTTGACTGGCCTGGAATACCAGGCGACCGGTGACCTGGCCGATTTCATCCGCGGTCTTGCGCGCCCGGGTCGCATCGAAGCTGTCGCGCATCGCCGCCATCTCGGTGCGCAGCTCCTGCATGCGCTGGTGGTCCGCCGCACTGGCCTGCCTGGCCGCAGTCGTCAGCTCCTGGATCTTCGCCTGCTGCTCGGCGCTGAGGTCCAGTTTTGCGCTCATCTGGGCCATCATCCGGGCCGGATCCGGCTGCATGCCCTCCCCCTGGGGCCCCATGGCCCAGGCTCCCACCGACACCGTGCTGGCAGTTGCCAGCGCAGCAGCGCACAGCCAGGTTTTCAGTTTACTGTTCATCTTCGCTTCTCCCGTGCAGTTAACGACGCGCCGGCCAGGTCGAACCTGCCAGCCTCGGGACCCAGTCTAGGGCAGCGGCGGGTAAATGTGCGCTATCACCCGGTAAAGAATTGTTAAGAACTGTCTTTCCGGGTGAAAGGCGGATGACAAGTCCCGCCCTGTTATAGACACTGGCCCTGGGCAGATGCAGGGGAGCGCCGTGACCGCAAAGATACTGATCATCGACGATGACCGTGAACTGTGCGCCCTGCTGGCGGAATTCCTGCAGCTGGAGGGGTTCGCGGCGAGCGCCGTCCACGATGGCGCCGCGGCGGTCGCCCACTGCCGCGACCACGTCTACGACGCCATCGTGCTGGATATCATGCTTCCCGGCCTGCAGGGGCTGGAAGTGCTGCGCAGCCTGCGGACATTCACGGCAACGCCCGTCCTGATGCTGACCGCCCGGGGCGAGGACACGGACCGTATCGTGGGCCTGGAGTTGGGCGCCGATGACTACCTGCCCAAGCCCTGCAACCCACGCGAGCTGGCCGCCAGGCTGCGCGCCGTACTACGCCGCTCCCGCGGTAGCAGCGCAGACGCTGCCGACACGCAGCTGCTCGTGGGCCGGACCCGTCTCGACAGCGCCGACCGCAGCGCCACCTTCGGGGGCACTGACCTGCAGTTGACTGCCGCCGAGTTCAACGTGCTCGCCGTGTTACTGGCCCGGGCGGGCACCGTCGTGGACAAGGAGTCGCTCTGCCTGCAGGCCCTGGGGCGGCCGCTGGCGGCCTACGATCGCAGCATCGATGTGCACATCAGCAAGCTGCGCCGCAAGCTGGCGGCGCTGGGGGGTGACAACCTGATTGTCAGTGTGCGCGGCAGCGGTTACCAGTTCACCGTCAGCACCGGCGCGACGATCCCATGACCGGGCGCCTGCGCTTGTTCGGCAAGGTATTTATCGGCTTCTGGCTGGCGACGCTCGTGGTGCTTGCCAGCTGGATGCTCGCCAGCCAGTACTTCGATTCCAGGCCCGGCAGCGACCCACTGGCGCGCCGGCCCGACGGACCGCCCCAGCGCTTTGTCCTGCGCATGATCTACGAGCTGCAGAACCTGGATGAAAGCGGCATTCGCGCGTTGCTGGCCCGTGCCCATGCCGAACACCAGGTCGATATATACCTGCTCGATCGGGCGGGGAAAGACCTGCTGCAGCGGGACGTGCCCACCAATGTAACAGGGCTGGCGCAGCAGTTGCTGGGTGTCCGGCGGCGCGCCTTTGCCACGGATGGCGAAGAGCGCCTGCTGGCATACAGAATTTACCACTCCGATCGCGGTCCGCTGCGAGCGGTGTTCGTGTTCCAACCTCCCCGGCACCTGATACTCGGTCTGCTGGGCAGCTACCTGTGGTTGCGTATCGCCGTGGCTGTTCTTGTCAGCGGCCTGGTCTGCTACCTGCTGTCGAACCTGTTAACCGGCCGCATCAAACAATTGCAGCTCGCATCCCGCCAACTGGCGACGGGCGCGCTCGACACCCGGCTGCGGGTACGCGATCGCGGCGGGGATGAAACCGACGAGCTCGCCCGGGACTTCAACAGCATGGCGGAGCAACTGCAGGCGCGCATCGAGGCGCAGAAACGCCTGCTGGGGGATGTCTCGCATGAGTTGCGCTCACCCCTGGCCCGCCTGCGCCTCGCCCTCGCCCTCGCCCAGGAAAATCCCGCCTCGACTCCCGCTTACCTGCAGCGAATCGAACGCGAGACCGAACGCCTGGAGGAATTGATCGGCCAGTTGCTGGCAAGCCACGGCGGGGATATCGGGCTGGATGACCACATCGACCTGGTTGCACTGCTGCAGCAGCTGTGCGGCGACGCGAACTTCGAGGGTGCCGCCCGGGATAAGAAAACGGTACTGGTTCACAGCGTCCCGGAAGCGGTCGTGGCAAGTTCGGGCGACCTCCTGCGCAAGGGCCTGGAGAACGTCCTGCGCAACGCCCTGGGCCATACCGCGCCCGGCTCAGTTGTCGAGGTGAGCCTGGCGCGGGACGGTGACCACTACCTCATCAGGGTGACGGACCATGGCGGCGGAGTTGCCGAGGCGGACCTGGAGAAAATCTTCGAGCCTTTTTATCGCACCGACAGCGCGCGCTCCCGGGATCACGGGGGCTACGGCATGGGCCTGGCGATCGCCCGGCGGGCCATCCTGGGGCATGGCGGGCGCATCTGGGCGAACAATACCGGAACCGGTCTGGCGGTGGCCATAAGCCTGCCCTGTCGTTCCCCATAAGAGCCCGTTACAGCTTCCCCACCTCCACCAGCCTGGGTTTTGCCTCCGCCGTTTTGGCGGTGATGGTCTGGATCTGCCGCATGAAGTGCCAGGGCGCCAGCAGGGGCTCCAGTTCGGCCGCGGGTACCGGCTTGCTGAACAGGTACCCCTGGATCACATGCGCCCCGTTGCCGGTGAGGAAGTGGTACTGTTCATGGGTTTCCACACCCTCGGCCACAAGCCGCAGGTTCATGCTCCGGGCCATGGCGATGATGGCGATCACCAGACTGGCGTCGTTGGCGCTCTTGTCGCTGCCGATGACAAAACTGCGATCGATTTTCAATTCATCCAGGGGGAAGCGACTGAGGTAGCTGAGGGACGAATAGCCGGTGCCGAAGTCATCGATTGAAAGACTGACTCCCATATCCTTGAGCTCTCCCAGCGCCCGCATGGTGCCGTGGGCGTCGCCCATCACCACACCCTCGGTCAGTTCCAGCTCCAGTTTGGACGGGGCCAGTCCCGTTTCCTGCAGCACGCCCTTCACGCTGCGAATAAAGGCAGGATTGAACTGGAGTGCGGAAACGTTCACCGCCACCTTGGGCAATTTCACGCCCCTGGCCTCGAATGCCTTCATCTGCCGGCAGGCCTCCCGCAACACCCATTCGCCCAGCGCGCCGATGAACCCCATCTCCTCCATGAGTGGAATGAACCTGAAGGGGGGGATCATGCCCTTTTCAGGGTGCTCCCAGCGTACCAGGGCCTCGGCCCCGACCACGGTGCCGTTGCGGGTATCCACCTGGGGCTGGTAGTGCAGGATAAACTCGTTGCGCTCCAGGGCCCGGCGAATATCAGCTTCGAGCTGCAACCGCTCGACGCCAGCGGCATCCATGTCGCTGTGGTAGAACAGGCAATTATTCTTGCCGGCAGCCTTGGCATGGTACATCGCCGTGTCCGCGGCCTTGAGCAGCCCGTCCACGTCGCCCGCATCTGCCGGCGCCAGGGCAATGCCTATACTGGGCGTAACCACCAGTTCGTGACCGCCGATGACGATGGGCTGGCCCAGGGCAGTGAGCAGGCGCTGGGCGACCATGCCGGCAGATTCCGCACAATCTATCTGGTTGAGCACTACCGTGAACTCATCACCGCCCAGGCGTGACACATCGATTCGTGGGCCGGATTCCACATAATGCGCCACGATGTCGCTGTCGCGGACACAGCTGGTAAGGCGTACTCCCACTTCCCGCAGCAACTCGTCACCGGCACTGTGACCCAGCGAGTCGTTGATGCGCTTGAAATTGTCCAGGTCGAGAAACAGCAGGGCGAGGGTCTCCTCATTGCGCTTGGCGAGGCGCAGCAACAGGTCGAGTTGTTCGGTGAACAGGCGCCGGTTCGGCAGCGC
>CAYTDW010000272.1:0-4791 GCA_964436585.1 uncultured Halioglobus sp.
CGGCCTCAGCACCGGCGCGACCGCGACCAGGGAAGCGCTGGCCTGTTTCGGTGCCCGGACCCTGTCGGTAATTACACCTTACCCGCCCGTAGGTGACGCCAATGTGCGCCAGTACTTCGAGGAGATCGGCTTTACCGTGAAGCATGTCAGGGGCCTGAACCGGCCCTCGGCGACGGCTATCGCCGAGACGTCTATCCAGGATGTGCTGCAGGCCGTGCGCGAGGTGGATGGGGACGACGTGGATGCCATCGTCCAGTGCGGCACCAATCTCTCGACCCTGGACCTGTTCCCGACCCTCGAGCATGTGCTGCAAAAGCCGTTGATCCCGATCAATGTCGCCACCATCTGGCATGCCCTGAGGGCCTGCGGTATCGACGACAAAGTCAGCGGGAAGGGGCGCCTGCTGGAAGAGTTTTGAGCCGGGGAAACCGGGCAAATGAACTATTGTTATATCTTTGTTGCATTGCCCCGGGTCGATTGCTATCGTCTGCCCTAATCGTTTTGTAATCGGGTCGCGCCCGTAGGGTGGGCGACTACCCACGACCTGAAAATTCATTTGCGCAATTCAGCCGGGCTTTGGGGGCTATTATGTACAGGAAGAAACAACTGGGTGCTGCCGTGGCGGCTGCGACGCTGGCTGTCGTTGCACAGGTCCAGGCCCAGGGAACCGGTGGCCGGGAAGTGACTGCCCTGCGCGGTGAGAATTTCGTCCTCGAGGAAACGGTGGTCACCGCTCGCAAGAAGAGCGAGAGCCTGCAGTCAGTCCCCGTTGCCATCGATGCCCTCGGCCAGATGATGCTGGAGGAAAAGGGTATCTCAACCCTGGAGCAGGTCGCCCGTTACACCACCGGCCTCACCTTCGACGTGGGCATCCTGCCAAACGATACCCGCCCGGTCATTCGCGGGGTGAACATTACCCGCGGCCGGCCCAACGTGGCTGTCCTGGTTGACGGCATCGACCTGTCCTCTGAAACCCTGACGGTCGCAGGCGGTGGCGCGTTTACCAACCTGAGCCTGCTGGACCTGGAACGGATCGAAGTGATCAAGGGGCCCCAGAGCGCGGTTTATGGGCGCGCCGCGTTTTCCGGCGCCGTGAATTACATCACCAAGCGGCCCAAGGCGGACCAGGGTATCTACGGCTTTGCCGAAGGCGAGTATAACGAATACGACGCCTGGAAGGGCGTGACCAGCGTCACTGTCCCGGTCATCGAGGACAGTCTCGCTGTTGCCTTCTCCCTGCTGTCCTCGGACTTTGACGGTTACTACGACAACCCCAATACCGGCGGCGACCTGGGCGGCATCAACCAGGACGGCGCTGCCTTCGCCCTGAATTTTGTCGGCATGGAGGATTTCAGCGCCTATTTTCGCGCGGAATTCGCCAACGACAACTACACCCCCCGGGCTGTGGTCGCCTCACCCTCGGCGGATACATTCAGCAAGCCCACCGATTTCTTCCTGCTGGGGACGCCCGCGGAGGGCGCCAGGAGCGTGCCCATTCCCGGGGGCGCTCGCGGTTTCCCGCAGCCCACCCAGGCAGAATGTAATGCCCGGGCGCCCTGGCGCTATCTGCAGGGCTTTGCGCCGGCCTGCGCCACCATGCTGTTTGGCGAGGTGGGGCAGGTCGGCGAAAGCGATATCGACATCGGTACCAATCCCAATACCGGCAAGGATTTCAAGGGGACCAAGATAGAGAATTCCCGCTACTCCCTGGAACTCAACTACCAGATGGACGAACTCGATTGGATCTCGCTGACCGGCTTTACCGACAACCAGACCTCCATCGAGGAGGATTTCGATATATCCGACCGCGCGCTGGAAACCCTTGGCCCGGGTTCGGCGCGTTTTGCGCCGTTTTATATCGGTCCGCCCGATGCGGCTTTCACCCAGTTCGGCGTGAACACCAATTCTGATACCAGCTTTGACTACACCCAGTTCTCCCAGGAAATTATCGTCAGCGGTGAAATGGGCAAGCTGCAGTGGATGGCCAGTGCGCTGTGGTGGGAAGAGGACATGAAGTCGGTCATGAACCAGATGTGGTGGGCCAGCGATGATATGGACCTCGACTTCTGGAACTCCGCCCTGTCCGCCACCCTGTTGGCCCCCCAGTGTACCGTGCCTGGCGATGTCACTACCTGCTCCCGCTTTACCGGCATCCAGAGCGAGATGACACCCCTGCCCATTCCCATCGAGCGCAAGACCGAGAGCGCGTCAGCGGCCTTCTCCCTGGTCTACAACGTGACCGACGCGGTGCGGGCGACGGTGGAGGGGCGCTACCTGGTGGATGACCTTGAGTACAAGGGCCTGCCTCTGAGTGTCTTCGACAACGGCTTCCTGAATATGCCCTATCTGAACCCGGAAACGGGCTCCACCGTGCCCCGGTTCCAGCACCAGCATCTGAGCTACGATGATTTTATCCCGCGCTATAGCGCCGACTGGCAGATGAACGACGACCTGTTTGGCTACGCGACGGTAGCCAAGGGATTCAAGCCCGGCGGTATCGCCACCACCGATGCCGATGGCGACATCCTGTCCGGGCACTTCGAGCCGGAGACACTCTGGTCCTATGAAATCGGCCTCAAGAGCGAGCTGCTCGACAATCGCCTGCAGTTGAATGGCGCGGTGTTTTACAACGATTACACTGACCAGCAGGTTCCCTACTTCGTCGAGTCTTCGTCGGGTATTTCCAACGTGTCGATTACCAACGCGGGCGAGAGCGAGATCATCGGTGCAGAACTGGAGGCCATCTACCGGCCCTCGGTCAACTGGACCTTCAGGGCTGGATGGACCCATGCCGAGACCGAGTACAAGGATTTCAATATCAGCGACCTGGGAACCCCCGGCCTGTATGACAAGGTCCTGTCCGGCAACCCCGAGGGAGATTTCAGCGGCAAAGAGTTCCCCAACACGCCGGAAGATATTGTCATACTCTCCATTCGCTACGATGGCGAGTTCTCCGGCAGCCAGTGGCGCTACTTCACTGAATTGCAGGGCAACTATGCATCCAGGCGCTACCTGGATCAGGGTAACCTGTCCTACCTGCCGGATACCGCCACCGGTGAATTCAACGCCGGTTTGACTTCCGACAAGTGGTCGATCATTGCCTTCGTGCAGAACTTTACCGACGAGGACAGCATCCAGTCCGGCCTGGGTAACGTGAATTTCGGCTTCATGCCCGCTGGCCAGGTGCCTCCCTTTTCCGCCAACCTGGTGCTGCCGCAGCCGCGCACTTTTGGTATGAGGGCGCGCTACAGCTTCTGATAACCCCGGCTTACTTTCCTGCGCGGCTGCGCTGCATCTGCGCGCGGCCCATGCGGATGTTGAGCATGTTCTCCACCTGGCCGGCGCCGAATACCTGCTCCGCCAGCTTGTTCATGGGGTCGCGGGCGTAGCCCAGTTCGCGCACCCTGAAGTCGTAGTCGCGCAGGGCGAGTCGTTCCGACTGCGGCACCGGTGTCGCCGCATCGAGCCAACCCAGCCAATGGTCCAGCATGCGGTAGGCGTAGTCCTGCAACAGGTCGATATTGGCATCGTTGAGTTCCCCCATCAGGCTCTGGGTAGAGGGATTGGTGAGCGCGCGCATATAGGTGCCATGGCTTACCGACCACTGGAAGTTGGTGTTGCCGCGCAGGGCCAGGTATTCGGCATTGATCGGGCCGTAGTGGCGATCGAGGTAGTCGGTGTCCACCATGAGGTTGCGCCGCGGCGTGAAGTCGAAATAGAAAAACAGCCTGGGGATGGTGCCGAACACCATCACGAAATGCGGCACATCGGTGTCCTGGCCGAGGAACGCGGTGGCGTTCATGTCCAGTATGCTGGCCCTGCGATTGCCCAGCCAGGAGTTCACCAGCCAGTCGCAGCCCGGGCCGCTCCAGGCCTGCATGGAGCCCTCGAACTCGCCGTTGGGCGAGGTGTAGTACTGGCGGTCAGCGCAGTTGGGCTCCGCTTCCAGCCCCGGGAACCGGGTGGCGATCCGCGCCTTGATATCGCTGAGAATGCCCCAGCAGCGCTCCCAGGCATGGCCTACGTCTACATCGGGGTTTTCCGCGAGGAACTGGTCGATGGTCTTGGTATCTGCGCTCATGGCCGGGTGCCGCCCAGCAGGTGCGCGTTGGGATCAGGGTGCCTGACCCGATAGCCGGTGGCATACAGCCGCGCGGCGGATATCTTCTTGAGCGGGGCCTTGATCTGGTCGAGGAACTCCAGCAGCGGCAGTCCCTGCTCGCGGCAGATGGCATCGAACACCTGCTTGTTGGTGGCGGGGAGGTTGTCGTTATCGCAGACGTTGTAGATCCCCCGCAGGTCCCTGTCCAGGGCGTGGATCACCGCATCGACCACGTCCTCGAAGTGAATGGCATACAGCGGTGCGCCGGCGCTGAAGATGGCTTTGCCGCCAAAGTACTGGTGACACAGCGCAACCCGCTGGGGAAAGCTGAGGTCACCGGGCGCGCCGTACATATCGGGAAAGCGCAGCACGCAGCCCTGCGAATTGGCGAGCACCTCGCGCTCCGCCGCCTGGTAGTAACGCGAGGAGGGTTCCTCGCTGTTGCCGGTAGGTGTCTCCTCGGTGACGGGCGCGGCGCCGGCGCCACCATCGCCGTAAACGGAGAAGGATGACAGGAAGATGACCTGCGGGCAGGCGAGCCGGGCGCTGTGGCAGCTGGCCACCAGTACATCGGCATAATGCTGGTGGCGCTCTGCCACCGTGCGGGTGTTGCGCACGTTGGGGGCCACGGTGACGATGATCGCCTCGCAGCCGCTGGCGGCCTGCGCCAGTTTCTCGACCTCGGAACC
>CAYTDW010000273.1:0-4788 GCA_964436585.1 uncultured Halioglobus sp.
CGCCGGCTGGGCTGGACATAGGCGGCGTTCCAGCTCTCCGGGCCCAGCGCGCGCAGGAAGGTGGCGGGGTGAAAAGTGCCCGCCCCGACCTCCATGTCCAGGGGCTGCAGCACGACGCAGCCGCGAGCGCCCCAGAATTGCTGTAGCCTGAAAATAAGCTCCTGAAATGTAAGTATTTTTTGATTATCCGCTGACACCGGGTCGCCCGTTTTTTGTCGCAAAAAGGCGGCTATTATAGCCGCTCTTTTGGCGGCATAATACGCGCTTTCCCTGAAAGTGAACTTCTCCCACCGCAGAGCAGGCAGCGCTGCTGCCCGGTGGCTGATGCTCGCGACCGACCTTCCCGGCGAAGACTGCAACCGCCTTGAGCAGGAGGAGCTCCATGTTTTATGGCAAGGTAATAGGCGGCCTGATCGGCCTGATGGTGGCCGGTGTTTTTGGCCTGGTCCTGGGTCTGGTGGTGGGCCACGCCTTCGACCGCGGACTCGCCACCACCCTCGGGTTCGGGTCCGCGGAAAATATCGAGCGCATCAAGGCCAGCTTTTTCGAGACCACTTTTCTGCTCTCCGGCTACCTTGCCAAAGCCGATGGCCGCGTCTCCGAACAGGAGATCGAGTACACCGAGCAGCTTTTCAGGCAGATGAACCTGGGCGAGGAGCAGCGCAAGCGCGCGATCGCGCTATTCCGCCAGGGCGCCGCCGCGGACTTTCAGGTCGAACCGGTGATTTCCGCTTACCTCCAGGCCTGTGGTGCCCAGCGCCAGTTGCAACAGACCCTGCTGGTGTACCTCGTGGCCATGGCCCTGGCCGACCACCAGATAGAGGCGGGTGAACGGGCGGCGCTGGAGCGGATTGCGGTCCTGATGGGTTTTGGCACGGCCCGGCTGGAGCAATTGCTGCGCATGGCCCGCGCCCAGGAACAGTTTCACGACAGGGAAGGCTTCGCCGCCCGACCGGGCACCAGCCTGAAGGACGCCTATGCAGCCCTGGGGGTGGAGCAGAATGTGTCCGACCGGGAACTGAAGCAGGCCTATCGCCGGCGTATCAGCGAGAATCACCCCGACAAACTGATCGCCAGGGGCGTACCCGAGGCCATGATCAAGCTGGCGACCGAGCGTTCGCAGGAAATCCAGGCCGCCTATGAAATGATCCGCAAAACCCGGCCGCAGATGCGGTGATCGTTATGGAGCGGCTACCTGCGCCAGAACGCCGGGGTGAATAGCACCAGCAGGGTGAAGATCTCCAGTCGCCCCAGCAGCATGGCAAAAGACAGGATCAGCTTGGCGGTCTCGCTGATGGAGCTGAAGTCTCCTGCGACACCGGCGATACCAATCCCCGAGTTGTTGATGCAGGCAGCGACGGCGGCAAAGGCGGTGAGGAAGTCCAGCCCCGTCGCCATCATCAGCAGTATCAGGATGATGAACGCCGAGGTATAGACGGCAAAGAAGCTCCATACTGCGCTGACGATGCTCGCCTCCACCCGGCGCCGCCCGACTTTGAGCGGGATGACCGCGTTGGGATGCACCAGCTGTTTCAGCTCGCGCACGCCCTGCTTGTAGATCAGCATCACGCGCATGGCCTTGGTACCGCCCGTGGTGGAGCCGACGCAGCCCCCCATACAGGAAAAAAATATCGCCATGACGGGCAGCACCGTCGGCCATGTGGCGAGGTACTCGGTGGAATAGCCGGTGGTAGTCACGATGGACACGACCTGGAACAAGCCGTGGATGATGCTGACCCGTGGTCCCTGAATTTGTGCATAGAGCAGGTAACAGACGGTGATACCGACGCAGAGGGCTATCGCGGCGAAAAAGAAGCGGGTTTCCGAATCCGCGGCGTAGACGCCGATCGATTTACGGTGCCAGACCATGTAATGCAGCCCGAAATTTACCGCCGATACCAGCATGAAAAAGCTCGCCGCTACCAGGATGTAGTCATTTTTAAAATGGCCCAGACTGGCGTCGTGAGTCGAGAAGCCGCCCAGCGACACGGTGGAAAAGGAGTGGCCGACGGCGTCGAAAACCGACATCCCCAACAGGTAATAGGTGGTGGCACAGGCGACGGTGAGCGTGAGGTAGACGGCAAAAAGCAGCTTGGCGGTTTCGGTTATGCGCGGGGTCAGTTTGCTGTTTTTCGAGGGTCCCGGCGTTTCCGCCTTGTACAGCTGCATGCCGCCGATACCCAGCATGGGCAGCACCGCAACGGCGATTACAATAATGCCTATGCCCCCCATCCACTGCAGCAGTTGCCGCCACAACAGAATCGAGCGGGGCAGCGTATCCAGGCCGACAATCACCGTGCCGCCGGCGGAGGTAAGGCCGGAAATAGACTCGAAGACTGCGGCGGCCGGGGTCAGGTGCAATGCATCTGTCAGCAGCAGCGGCAGCGCCCCGAACAGGCCCAGCACCGTCCAGAACAGGGAGGTGATCAGGAAGCCGTCCCTGATCTGCAGCTCGTGGCTGGCCCTGCGCGCGGGCAGCCACAGCAGCATGCCACTTAAAAAAGTGATGCCCAGTGCGGCCAGGAAGGCATTGACGGTGTCATCGCCCTCGACCAGGGCGAAAACCAGCGGCGTCAGCATCGTGCTGCTGAACACCATCAGCAGCAGTCCGAGAATTTTAAAAGAGACGGAGAAGTGCATGGATCAGGAGAAAAACCCGAAGCCCACGGCGAACAGCTTCTCTACGGCCTTGATCTTGCCCCGGTCCACCAGGAACAGGACGACGTGGTCATCCGTTTCCACCACGATATGGCCGTGGGCGATCAGCACTTCTTCCTTGCGCACGATGGCGCCGATAGTGACGCCCTCGGGCAGATTGATCTCGTCGAGTCGCCGACCCACCACCCGGGAGGAGTGCGGGTCCCCGTGGGCGGTGACTTCGATCGCCTCGGCGGCGCCCCGGCGCAGTGAGTGGACGTTGCTTATATCTCCCCGCCGCACGTGAGTCAGCAGGCTGCCGATGGTGATCAGCTGGGGCGATATCGCGATATCGATCTCCTCCCCGACCAGGTCGGTGTAGGCCGGGTTGGTGATCAGCGTTATCACTTTCTTGGCGCCGTGGCGCTTCGCCAGCATCGACATCATGATGTTGGATTCGTCATTGTTGGTCAGGGCGCAGAAAACATCGGTGCCCTCGATGTTTTCCTCGACCAGTAACTGGGGGTCCGTGGCGCTGCCGTTGAGCACCAGGGCGTGCTTGAGTCGCTCCGCCAGCACCCGGCAGCGGTCGTAGGATTGCTCGATCACCTTGACCTGGTAGAGGCCCTCGAGATTGAACGCCAGGGTTGCGCCGATATTGCCACCACCGGCAATCATCACCCGCTTGTAGGGCTTGTCCACCTTGCGCAGTTCCGACATGACGGCCCGGATGTTCTCCCGGGCCGCAATGAAGAAGACTTCATCGTCCACTTCCACCACGGTATCTGCCACCGGGATGATGGGGCGGTTCTGGCGGAATATCGCGGCCACCCGTGTGTCTACCTTGGGCATATGTTTGCGAATTTCCTGCAGCTTCTGGCCGACAATCAGACCGTCGTGATACGCCCTGACCGCCACCAGCTGTACCCGGCCCTCGGCAAAATCCAGTACCTGGAGGGCGCCGGGGTTGGCGATGAGCTGCTGGATGTTCTTGGTCACCAACTGCTCCGGGCCGATGATCACATCCACCGGAATCTGGTCCCGGCTGAACAGCTGCTCCTGGTGGGACAGGTACTGGGGGGAGCGCACCCGGGAAATTTTGGTGGGGGTGTTGAACAGGGTATGGGCAACCTGGCAGGCCATCATATTGATCTCGTCACTGTTGGTGACCGCGATCAGCATATCGGCGTCCTCCGCGCCCGCCTTCAGCAGTGTATTCGGGTGCGAGGCGCCGCCGGTGACGATGCCTATATCCAGCCGGTCCTGCAACTGCCGCAACTTTTCACCATCGGTATCGACGACGGTGATGTCGTTCTGTTCATTGGCCAGGTGCTCGGCCAGGGTGCCGCCGACCTGGCCGGCGCCAAGAATGATGATTTTCATGACTCGAGGAGCTCAATTAGCGTCAACAGGACCGGTTCACCCGAGCACATTAAAGAAATCACCTGGTGAATGTAAGTGCGCGCCTGGCGCAATTATGCACATTGTCGTGCGCCGGCGGCCTCAGGTTGTCTTGCGGAGCCTGGCGTAAAACAGGCCGTCTGCAGCGAGCGCGGAAGGCAACAGCTGGCGTCCGAGGCCGGCGACCTGGCCCCAGGATTCCTGCAGGGGCACCGCCACCGCCTCGGGGCACTGTGCCAGGAAGTGCTCCACCACCGCGGAATTTTCCTGCTCCAGTACCGAGCAGGTGGCATAGAGCAGTGCGCCGCCCGGTTTCAGCAGGGGCCACAGACCCTGCAGTATCTGCAACTGCAGGCGGGCCAGTTGTTCGATGTCCTCGGCGCGGCGCAGCAGTTTCACGTCCGGGTGACGCCTGATGACGCCGGTGGCTGAGCAGGGCGCATCGACCAGGATGCCATCGAAGCTGGCGGGCTCGAGCGCGGCACCGGGCCGGCGCGCATCGCCCACCAGCAGGGTCGCGTGCAGCTGCAGCCGTTGCAGGTTCTGGGACACTTTCTGGAGCCTGCCCTCATCCACGTCCATGGCCACCACTTCCGCCAGGTCCGGCTGCAGTTCCAGCAGGTGGCAGGTTTTACCCCCCGGCGCGGCGCAGGCATCGAGGATGCGCTCGCCCGGCGCCGCCTCCAACAGCGGTGCGGCGAGTTGGGCGGCCTCGTCCTGCACGCTGGCCTCCCCCTCGGCGAACCCGGG
>CAYTDW010000274.1:0-4767 GCA_964436585.1 uncultured Halioglobus sp.
GGCCACCGAAACACCCTGGCCGCCAGCGGCCAGCGCCTTGCGGTAGAAGGCGTTGGATTCCTCGGCGGTGGAGAAACCGGCGTACTGGCGGATGGTCCAGGGGCGCCCGGTATACATGGTTGCCTGGGGCCCGCGAATATAGGGCGACATGCCCGGCATGGTGTCGGCGTAGGGCAGGTCCCTGATGTCCTCTGCCGTATACAGGGGTTTGACCGCAATGCCCTCGGCGGTGTGCCACACCAGGTCGTCGACGCTGCCGCCGCGCATCTGCTTTGCTGCCAGCTTGCGCCAGGCATCGGCAGTGGCATTGGACTTGTCGTATATCTTGTCGCTCATGGGCGAAATCCTCGCGCTGCGCTCAGTGGTGATCCGCGGCGGGCTGGTTGATCTCTATCAAAACGCCATCGCAGCTCTTGGGGTGAATAAAGATGACCCTGGAGCCGTGCGCGCCGGGGGTGGGGGCATCCGCCAGGAACTGGTAGCCCCTGGCCCGCAGCCTTGCGACATCTTCCTCGATATTGTCGGAGCGAAAACACAGGTGGTGCAGGCCGCCGCCCTTCTTCTCCAGGTAGGTCGCCACCGGGCCCTTGCCCGCCAGCGGATGAACCAGTTCGATATTGGTCGGCGGCAGCGGAAAGAAGGCGGCGGTGGTCTGGGCTTCCAGCACGTCCTCGGTACCGCCCATGGGAAGGCCGAAATCCTCCATGAAACGCCGGATCGCCTTTTCCAGGTCAGGCACCGCGATGGCGATATGGTCCAGGGCTGTAATCATGCTTCGTCTCCCTAATACAACTGCTGCAAAAACGTATCGGTGGCCTGGCGGCGCCGGGCTGCAATCTCCGCGGGAGATTCGATGATGGGGCGCTCATCCGGGCTGATCTTGAAGATCGGCTGGCCCTTGTGGATGATCATGCCGTCGCTTTCCACCAGTACTTTTTCGATGGTGCCGGAAAAGGGCGCGTAGACCTTGTTGAACATCTTCATCACTTCAATGATGAAGAGAGGGTCGCCGGCGTTGAAATGATCGCCCGCTTTCACGTAGACCTCGTGCTCCGGTGTCTCCCGGGCGTAGAACATGCCGCCGCTCTCGGCCAGGATTTCATCGGACTTGGCCGTCGGGGGCGGCACCAGCACCCGGGCCATCGCCTTCTGCAGTTCGGGTTCGTTCAGGCGCGCGGGAATATGTATGGTGAGGTCCGGGTTGACCCGCAGATCGTAGAACCGGGTGGCCTCCGCAATGCTCGGGAGAATGGCGATGATGTCGACCCCTGCCTGGAAACCCAGGTGGGCGCCGCGCACCCTTGCCCAGGTGGCCTCGTCCATCCCAGCGGGCGCCTCGGCCGACTCGAGGATGGAGCACAGCTCAACCCAGTCTCCCGCGGGCACCCGATTGTTCAACTCGTCGTAAAACGCGATGGCATCCTGCAGGATCCGGTTGTCGTGGTCCCAGATAATGGTCGCGGCGGCATCAGCCAGGTCCTTGTCATCGTCCATATTGAGAAAGTGATAGGTGTCGGCCAGCAACTCCAGGGGATTCTCATTCCAGCTGATCTTGCCGTCGATCACGGTATAGCAATCACGGTTGATGCTGAGCCAGCCGCTGAGCACATGGGGCTCGCGCAACAGGTGCTGCAACGGCCGCAGCAACAGCGTCTCTTTCAGCTGCAGGGCCTCCGCCAGGGCCGCGGCGGCGGCGCCTTCCGCTCCCGCCAGCACTGCTTTGCTGACCTCGGCGTAGGCGAAATCCAGGTCCATATCGTTGGCGCGCTGCTTCAATTCACCCACCGCGGTGAGGTAAGGCACGATAAACCGCGTGGTGGGCCGGGCGTTGACGTTCTGGGCGATAAACCAGTTCACCAGGCCGTAGTGAAATTCCAGGTTGGTGGCAAGGTCCGTGCCGCGCATTCTGGTCTGGCGGATGATCTCCGCCATCTGCTGGTAGGTTTCCAGCCGGGTATTGCCCACGGTCAGCAACAGGGCAATATTGGAGTCGTACGCCCCGGCCAGGGTGTACTTCATGAAAACATCCGTATCCGGGTTGTGCAGGCTGATGCCCTGGTCGTCGCGGATTTCGCCGTCGGTGGCATCGCTCCAGGACTCGATCACCCCGCCTGCGTGCGGCTGCAGGGCCTGGTTGGTGGCATTGAGGCGCGCCTCCACGCTGTCGTTGTGGCGCACCAGGCGCTGGGGCCTGGGCAATTTTTCCCCGTGGGCCGCCAGCAGTACCATCGCCTCCACCAGGGACTCCACCACGAAATGCTCCTCTGGCTGGTCCGGGTTGCTGAACCTGAGGGCGTAGCAGAGCTCGGTGACGCGGTGCTCCACCTGGATGCGGGTATTCATCTCCATGAAGAAGTGCTTATCGCGATCGACGATGCACTCGAAGGTGGACACGGAATCCAGCCCCACCGCCTCGCCGAACCGCGCCGCCTCCTCTTCCATGGCCTGCAGCGTCGCCAGGTCACGGCGCAGCGCGCGGGCCTCCTCCGGGTTGCCGCCGCGCTCGGCCTCTGCGAGTGCCGCCTGCAGGGACTCCACTGTCACCGACACTTCCAGCAGTTTCTGTTCATGCATCTGCAGGGAGCAGTCACGGCCGCCCATGCTCATGCTCCAGCGGCCGTTGCCGATCACCTGGATTTCCTGGTGGCGCGTGGTTTCGATATTGAGCTCCACCAGGACGTTCTTGTTATCCCCCACGCCGGTGGTCTTCACCTCGTTGAGAATCTCCCGCACCATCTCGGCGGTACGGGCGGAGTCGCCTGGCCCGAGAATACGCTGGCCCTTGCCGCCGCCACCGCTGATGGCCTTGAGGCGCACCCGGTTCTCGGGGTAATCCGTCGCCATTTTTTTGACGGCTTGGGTCAGGGTGTCACACAGTTCCGCCACCGTGTAGAGGTCGATTCCCTTGTCGTAGGAAGCCGCCAGCACCAGGTCGGCCTTGTCCTCCAGGCTTACGGCTTTATCCTCGAGGCGGGCGCTGTCCACCGCCAGCTGGTGTTGGGCCACCAGGGCTTGCAGCGCCGCCACGTCCGGGTGCTTGCGCAGCAGGGTGAGGGCGGTGCCGTTGTCGATCCCGGGTGTGACCGACACGCCGGTTTTCAGGGCCGTGCGCTTGGCCTCGTCCTTCAGCCCGGCGTCGTGGACCGTGCGCGAGCAGGGGCCTATGAAATTGAGCCCCGCCGCCTCCATCGCGGCCACCATCATCTCGTCCTCGGCCATGAAGCCGTAACCGGCGAAGATCGAATTGTAATTGTTGTCCCGGGCGATGCTGATGATCTGGCGGATGCGGGCCTCGCGCTCTTCCTTGTTGGCGCCACTGTAATCCGGTACCCGGTGTACCCGGTCCGGGTCGGTCAGTGAGCGCAACTCCGGCGCCAGGGCGTTGCGGTAAACGATGGAGTCTTTCTCCGACAGGAGGATGCCAAAGTGCTCTATACCCATTTCGGCGAACACGTCCATCGCCTCTTTGCGGATGGGGCCCCGGCAGATGATCAGCGGGCGCATATGGGTACAGTCGAACTGCCGGATCCAGGCGGCCCGGCTCTGCCCCAGCCTGCGGTCGCGGTGAATGAGCGGGTTATGCAGGTAATATTCGTTGGACACGTCTGTGTTCCTCAGTTTTTATTTGCGGCCGCGATCAATGGAATTCGCGCTGTACCGACTGCAGCGGGCCGGGCTGGTAGCGGCGCAGGTAGAACGCCATGTTCTCTGCCAGCACCTGGCGCAAATCGGAGGGCATGACAATCTGCGAGATGGAACCGAGGCTGAGCGCCTCGTTGGGGTTCATCAGTTCACGCTCGTAGCGCTTCGCCAGCAGAGCCTCTTCCGCCCTGACCCAGCCCTTGACCAGGTCCGCCGCCACCACCTGTGCCTGGGCCTGTGACAGCCCGGCCGCCAGCTGGGCCGCGGTCTCCTCCTTGATCCTGCCGCCGACCGCCCCGCGGATTTTGCGCAGCTCGTCCTTGTAGACGTACTCGACCCCGGCGGGGCCCATCACCGCCACCCGGGTGGTGGGCAGGGCTACCACGAAGTCGGCACCAACGGGGAAGCTGTTGAACGCGGCGTAGGCGCCGCCATAGGCATTGCGCACCAGCACCAGGAATCGCGGCGTGCGCAAATCGACAATGGCGTCGAGCATGGCGCGCCCGGCCTGCACGATGCCACCGCCCTCCTGCTCCCTGCCCGGCAGGAAGCCGGTGGTGTCCTCGAGGAATATCACCGGGATGTTGTACAAATTGCAGAAGCGGATAAAACGCGCGTTCTTGTAGGCGGCGTCGATATCGACCTGGCCCGAGGCCACCGAGGAGTTGTTGGCGACAAAACCGATGACATTGCCCCCCATGCGACCCAGCGCGGTCACCGTGTTGCGGGCCCGGTCCGGCTGGATCTCGAGGAAATCGCCGTGGTCGCACAACTGCTGGATCAGGATGGTGACATCGATCGGCGTATTGAAGCCGGTGGGGGAGTTGAAGGCTTTCTTCAGCAGGATGTCGATGTCCCAGGTCTTGCGGCTGATCGGGTCGGAACTGGGCTGGTAGGGTGCCAGTTCGCCGTTGTAGCTGGGCAGGTAATTCAGCAGCGCCCGCACCTTGCGCAGGCCCGCCACTTCGTCCTTGACCACGAAATCGGTGACGCCGCTCTTGCTGTGGACCGCGGGACCACCCAACTCGTCGGGGGTCACGTCCTCACCCAGTACTGATTTCACCACGCCGGGGCCGGTCAGGCCGAAAAAGGTGTCGTTGGGCTGGATCAGGAAACTGCCCTGGC
>CAYTDW010000275.1:0-4766 GCA_964436585.1 uncultured Halioglobus sp.
GACCTATCAGCAGACGGATGGCCCATCGCCCAACCAGGGCTTTGCCCGTGATTCCATCGCCACCTTCGGCGACTATCCCTTCAAAACGCCGGACTACGACGTGTGGAACCTGCGCGCCGGCTTCGACATGGATCACTGGAGCCTCACCGCCTACGTGCAAAACCTGGACGAAGAGGACTACTACACGGGAACTCAGGAAAACTTCGGTGCCAGCGGTTACCGCTTGCGGCCACATCCTCGCACGATTGGCGGCAACGTCACCTACCGCTTCTAGTCGATTGCGCCGGGTTTAAACCCGCTGGCAGTAGCAACCAACCCGGCCCCGGCCGGGTTTTTCTTGTCCGACTTTTTAACTCAAAGCTCCCCCCGCTGCCACCACCACGCCGACTTATGCCGCCCGCGGTCCACCAGCTTGTCGTCCAGCCATAAGGCCACACGGCGAAGGCCTGTGCCTGCCAGCCGTCTCCACATCCGGTGATACCAGCGCCTGTAATCCCGGTTATAAGGGCACACGCGAATGCAGATTGAGCAGTCCGTATTCTGATTCGTCCAGAACTTGAAACACTTTTCCGCATCCACGGTCCACTTGGCGACACCAATCAGGTTGGAGCGGCCGTATACCTCGGTCGAAGGCGCAGTAAACGGAATGGCTTTGGGCGGACAGGCTGTGGCGCAGCGATTACAGATGTCACAGAATTCCACCACACCGAACTTTTTTGGCTGGCTGTGAACCAGGGGAATATCCGTAAAGATCCGACCCAGGCGCAGGCGCGGCCCGTATTCCGGCGTGATCAACAGGCTGCTGCGCCCCACCTCGCCGAAACCTGCCTGCACCGCCAGGGGGATAGCCAGGGAGGAATCGTTCATGGTGGCATAGGCCCGGTAGCCCAGGTTGCGGATATACTGCGCCAGCGTCAGCAGCGTAAGCGCGTCATAGGAATAACCCAGGCCGGTAGCGCTGCCGGACAGGGCCGAGGGCACGGTTTTGGTGAGGTCGACGTCCATCGACTCCCCCACCACAATCACGTGGGGAAGATCGTCCGGAATATCCAGGGGTTTGCTGGCCAGCGCCCGCTCGTCAAATATGCCGCTGTACATCCAGCGTTGATCGTAGGCACACACCCCGAACAGATCGGCGCCACACAGCCCGGCTACTTTGCGTACATCGGCCGTGGCCTGCCCGGGGGTATCAAATGCATAGGGTTCGGGCCACCCGTCCTCATGCGAACTGAAGTGATCAAAGAAACCTTCCTTGCGGCCTGTCTCCCGGCGATTGATATCCCGCAGCAGATTGGTCACATGCCAGGCGGCGTTGCGCAGCGCGTAGTCGCGCTGGCTGAAACCGTCGGTACGCCGGGAGCGGGCATCGGGCATGAAATAGCCGCGAAAAAAAGCCGCTGCCTTGTCCGACATCACGTCGGGATCCCACAGGGATCGGCAGTAAATATCATTGCGCTGGTCGAACTGCTCGAAATTTTCCAGCACCTGGAACCCGGTCAGTTCATCGATGGGTTTGCTATGGGGACTTTGCGATGCCATATCACTACCCTGACTTAACACTCAGCGCCGGCGCACCGCTTGCAATGCGTGCATAACCCCACGTAACTCCGCCAGGCCCTTGAGGCGCCCGCCGAAGGAGTATCCCGGGTTCACGCCCTCCTGCCCGATTTCATCGCCCAACAGGTGGCCATGATCCGGACGCATGGGAATCCGGTCAGTACGGCCTGAACGGCTCCTGCGCTCCTCTTCGTCCAGCAGTGCATCGATGAGGCCCACAATATCGTTGTCGCCATCGAGATGTTCGGACTCGTAGAAAGAGCCATCGGGCTCCCGCTTGATGTTGCGCAGGTGCGCGAAATGAATATGCGGGCCGAACTCGCGTACCATACCAATGAGGTCGTTATCCGCGCGGGCGCCAAAGGAGCCGGCACACAGCGTCAGGCCATTGCTCGGACTCGGCACGGCGGTCAATATTGCGCGGGTGTCATCGGCTGTCGAAACGACTCGCGGCAGTCCAAACAATGAAAACGGCGGGTCATCGGGGTGAATGCACATTCTCACTCCCACCGCCTCGGCCACCGGTATGACATCCTCCAGGAAAGCGATCAGGTTAGCCCGCATGCCCTCGACGCCCAGTGCGATGAACTCCGCGATTGCGCGCCTGATTCCCTGCCGATCATAGGAGCCCTCTCCTCCCGGTAATCCGGCTATGATATTTTTCTCCAACAGCTCACGTTCCGGCGGCGTCATCGCCTCAAATCGCTGCCTGGCGCGCGCCAGTAAATCAGGATCGTAATCCGCAGCGGCATTGTCTCGCTCCAGCAGGTAGACGTCATAGGCCGCAAAGTCGGTCATCTCGAAGCGCAGGGCCTGGGCAGCATTGGGCAGCGTGTAGGTCAGGTTAGTGCGTGTCCAGTCCACCACTGGCATAAAGTTGTAACAGATGACAGGCACCCCCGCGGCGCCAACATTGCGCACAGATTCCCTGTAGTTGTCGATGTAGCGGCGAAAGTCGCCAGTGCGAGTCTTGATATCATTGTGCAGCGGTACGCTTTCGACCACCGCCCAGCTGAGCCCATGGGACTCGATCTGGCGTTTGCGCAGGGCAATTTCCTCCTCGGACCAGACTGCTCCGGTCGGTATATGGTGGAGCGACGTGACCACGCCATGTGCACCGGCCTGTACGATTTTTTGCAAGCTTACCGGGTCACCCGGACCGAACCACCGCCATGTTTCCAGCATGTCATCGCTTCCTCATGTCATCGCTCTATTCTTGGAATAATAGCACCGCGATATTGAACCACCCTCGCGGCCAACGCCTGTGCATTGCTTATCGCCTCGTCCATTGGCTTGCCCTGAAACCGCGCAGCCAGGTACCCGGCATTGAATGAATCGCCGGCGCCGGTGGTGTCCAGCGCAGAAACTCGCGGCGCCGATTTGACCACCTGCTCAGCACCTGCAAACGCGTGAGCCGTCAGGTCGGGGGCTTTTATGACCAGTTCCTGCAGCCCGAATCCCAGGTAGAACTCCCGGCACGCATCGATCTCCTGAATACCCCACAGCCGTACATCATCATCGAGTGTGGTAAGCACGGTGGTACATAGCGGCAGGACCCGACGGCAATACTCCTGGGCCTGACGCTGGTTCTCCCACAGGTTCGGGCGGTAGTTTGGATCAAATATTACACCGCAACCGCGCTGACGCAGCTGGTTCAGCAGGCCAAGCAGGTTTTCCAACCCGCTGCGACAAACTGCCAGGGTAACTCCGGTAAAGTAAAAGTCGGTTACTTCGGGCAGTTCCACCGCCTGGTCAAACAACTCCCGTGCAGGGCTCTGCCCACGCCAATAGCTGAACTGGCGCTCTCCCGTCTCGTCATTGCTGATAAGGTATAAACCGGGCTGCCTGTTTTCAAGGCGGCGGATGTGAGTGCTCTCGATCCGTTCTTCCTGCAATCGCGCCATGATGTCATCGGAAAAGAGGTCGTCCCCCAGGCACGTCAGGTACTCTACCGAAAGCCCCGCCCGGGCCAGGTAAACCGCGGTATTGAAACTGTCGCCGGCAATACCCCTTTGGTAGCAACTGCCGCCGGGATCCTCGGCAAATTCAATCATGACCTCACCGGCACAACAGATTTTAGGGGATAACGCCAAACGCATCACCTCTTCAGCCGGCATTTGCCGACCAACTATTTTTTGCTCTTTTTAGTCTTCTTGGCTTTCTTCACATGCGCCATCAGGCGCCGCTTGCGCTCCACCTGGCGGCCGGTCAGTTTGTTGCGTCGGTCAGCAAAAGGGTTCTCCCCGGTCTTGAACTCGATGCGCACCGGGGTGCCCACAAGTCCCAGCTCGCGCCGGAACACTTTTTCCAGGTAGCGTTGGTAGCTGTTGGGAACATTGCCGGTCTGGTTGCCGTGGATAATGATCAGCGGCGGGTTCTGGCCACCGGCATGGGCGTAGCGCAACTTGATGCGGCGCCCGTCCACCATCGGCGGCGGGTGATCGAACACCGCCCCTTCGAGAATCGTGGTCAGGGCGTTGGTGCTGAGCTTGCGGGTGGCGGACTGGTAAGCCGCGTTGATGGACTTGTACAGCAGGCCCACGCCGGAGCCGTGCAGTGCTGAAATAAAATGGGTATCGGCGTAGGCGGCGAACTGCAGGCGCCGGTTGAGTTCGCTCTTGATCCACTCCCGTTCGTCCGGCTTGATGCCGTCCCACTTGTTCACCGCCAGCACCAAAGCGCGACCGGCGTCGATGCAGTGGCCCAGCAGATGCATGTCCTGGTCCACGATCCCCTCGTGGCCGTCCATGACGAGGATCACCACATGGGCGTCGTCGATGGCCTTGAGGGTCTTGACGATGGAGAACTTCTCCACCGTTTCCCGCACATTCTTGCGCTTGCGTACCCCGGCGGTATCGATCAGGGTGTACTTCTGCCCCTCGCGCTCATAGTCAACGTAGATACTGTCACGGGTGGTGCCGGGCTCATCGAAAACCACGACCCGTTCCTCGCCCAGCAGGCGATTGACGAGGGTAGACTTGCCCACGTTGGGCCTGCCCACCACCGCCACCCGGATACTGTCCGGGTATTCGCGCCGCTGGGCCTGCGGCTCTGAATCGGGAAACGAAGCCAGGACATGCTCGATCATGCCGCGCACGCCGCGACCGTGGCTGGCGGCGATGCCATAGAGGGTCTCCATACCCAGGGCGTGAAAATCGCTGGTCGCCACCTCCTCGTCGAGGCCATCTATCTTGTTTACCACGAGGTGG
>CAYTDW010000276.1:0-4749 GCA_964436585.1 uncultured Halioglobus sp.
AACCACTTCCAACCACGGCCATCCACTTAAACATGCATATCCACGCCTGGTCAACCTGCACGTGGTGATCTGCTACGGCCCGGTGATCGCCCTGAGCACCTATGTGCTGATGACCGGGGACTACGCCGCCGCTCCGTTCTGGCTGTCACTGCCGCTGGGAGTGCTGATCGCCGCTTTCCTGTGGGTGAATGAGTTTCCCGACTACCATGCCGACCTGGGCGCGGGTAAAAACAACCTGGTTGCCAGGCTGGGCAAGCCGCGGGCCGCCCGGCTGTTGCCACTGTTCTACCTGGCGGGCTTCGGCCTGCTGGCGGCGTTGCCCTCCCTGACCGGTATGCCCCGGGCGATATGGCTGGGATTCCTCGCCCTGCCGGCGGCGGGGCTGGCCGTGTACTGGACCCTGCGCGACCCCGCAAGCTTTCATCGCTACAAACCGGTGCAGCCCATGGCGCTGCTGGCTTTCGTGTTGTACTCCGCGGGCGTCACCACCGGGGTGCTTATCGGTGCCTGAGCGCCGCGGCGCTCATCGATCGCTGGGGCAGGAGCGGGCGACGCGCCTGCTGGATCTCCTCGCCGCCGCAACAGCGCTGTGCCTGTTTGCGCCGATAATGCTGCTGCTGGGCCTGTTGATCCTGCTGACAGACGGACCGCCCCTGCTGTACCGGGAGCTGCGCCTGGGGCGCCAGGGAAAATTGTTTCCCCTCTACAAATTCCGCACCCTCAGGCCCGGTACTGCCGGCGAGCGCAGCATCGCGCCGGAGGATGATCCCCGCATCACCCGGCTCGGGCGGTGGCTGCGGCGCTGGCGCCTGGATGAGTTACCGCAACTGGTCAACGTGCTGCGCGGCCACATGAGCCTGGTGGGGCCGCGACCGCTGCCGCCCGCGCACGCGGCGGCCCTGCCGGGTGAGGTGCTCGAGATCCTGCTGTCGGTGCGCCCCGGCATTACCGACCCCGCCGCCCTGCATTTCCTGGCCGAGGATGCGGTGCTGGCGGGGCTGGATGATCCTGAGATGGTGTTCCTGGCGTGCTTCCTGCCCGCCAGGGCCCGGATGCAGGTCGAGGCGCTGGCGCAGCGCAGTTTTGGCGGTGATCTGCGCATTCTCGCGCGCACCCTCGCGCTGCTGTGGTCGCCCGCCGCCCGCCGGGCGTCGGCCCGGGCCATGCGCGCCCTGCTCTGAGGCATTTTTCGCGGTCCACCTTTTTTGCGGTCCGCTATGCAGGGTCACGGCCTGTGCACTATGCTAGCCGGCCGGTTCCCCAACCGGCCATTCCCCAAACCCTCAAGGAGTAAGTTGCGATGAGCAATCTGATGTACCAGGCTTCCGCCCGGACTTTCACCCACCACCTGAAAAACCTCTCTGCCATTCTCAAGGTCGCCGCCGCCAACGCCAAGTCCCGCGGCATAGACCCCGCCGTCCTGTTGGGTGCGCGCCTGGCGCCGGATATGTATCCGTTGACCCGGCAGGTACAGACGGTCAGCGATAACGCCAAGGGCTGTTGCGCCCGCCTGGCCGGGGTCCAGCCGCCGGTGTTCGAGGATAACGAGGCCACGTTCGCCGAGCTCGAAGCGCGCATCAAACGCACCCTGGATTTTATCCGCGACCTGAAGCCGGCCCAGTTCGCAGGCAGCGAGTCGAGGGCGATCGTCATGAAAATGCCCATCGGCACTCTCAGCTTCAACGGCGCGGATTACCTCAACGGCTGGGCGCTGCCCAATTTCTATTTTCACTACACGACCGCCTACAGCATCCTGCGCCACAACGGCGTGCCCCTGGGCAAGATGAGTTTCCTGGGCCAGGTTCCCGGCATGCAGATGACCGGCAAGATCGCGAAGATGATGGCAGCAAAACCCGGCGCGAAGGCGAAGAAGAAAAGCTGAGCCCCGCTGCCCTTCAGGCCGGCCGCAACGTGGCGATCATGTCCGCGTAGCTGGCAAACCCCAGTACCGGGGTGATGCGCTGGCGCCACACCGCGTCGAGTTCGGCCACTACCTCGGGGCCCAGTTGCCGCTGGGCCTCGCCTACCTGGCCGGTGCGCACCTTGGACGACTCGCTGTCCGCTGGCAGCCCTGCCAGGGCGACGCTGCGCTCTCGCATCATCCGGTCGTCGAAACGGTCCTTGTGGCGCAGCATGAAATCCAGCGACGCCTGCTCCTCGGTAATGGCCAGGAGTTCATCGTCCAGTTGTATGTCCATGAAAGCAGCCACCTTGCGTATGGTCCCCGGCAGGTCTTCCTTCATGTGCTCGTAGGCCATGAACAGCACGTCCGGGTCCTTGCGGCGCGCCCACCAGGACAGCAGGTGGGTCCAGTAGTCGACGCCCCTGGTACCCGGCGAAAGGCCCCTGGCGATGAAGGTGCCGCGCACGAAGTCGTCCAGTGCAACCGTGCCCGGTTCCAGGAACCAGCCCTCCATGAAGCGGTACATGGAGTACACCGCGTCGCCCGGGTTGCGGCAGGCGTTGATGTAGCGCCCCCCCTTCGGGACGCTGTTGGCATCGAGGTGAGTCTTGAACACCCGCGGCCTGGCCTTCTGTTCCAGCTCCAGGTCGATGCCGAGGTCCGTGGAGGTTTCGATCCAGGGGCATACCCGGCTGATATCGTCAAAGTCCATGTCACCGCGCGTGCGCAGGGTATGGGCCATCTGCTGCAGCCAGGTGGTGCCACACTTGCCAAAGGGCGTGATGACGATGTCGGTGGCCTGCAGTTTGAGGCCCAGTCCCCTGGCGACGCCCGCCTCAGTGGTCAAGCTTTGTAGCAGGGACCCGAGCGCCTCGAGGGTGGTGGCGCGCCCCGAGGCCGCAAGCCCTGTGCGGAGGCTGTCAGTCATGCGGGATCTCCTGCTTGCGAATGCTGGTGACAGCTCACTCTACCCAATTGGGCGCGCGCGCAAAAGTCCCGGCGGGCATCCCCCCGCGTGCGGGAGTTGAGAAACCATACCAGCGCGGGCTTTGTGGCGAGCGCCGGCGGGTCGGGTGGCTGTATTTCCAGTGCGGCGCGAGTATCGTTGGCGCTTCTGTCAGAGGCACGGGAGGCATTGCCATGTACGACCTGGTCATTCGCAACGCGCGCATCGTCGACGGTACCGGCAGGCCTTCGTTCAACGGGGACCTGGCGGTCAGCGGCGGCCGGATCGCCGCCGTGGGCACCGTCGCGGGTTCCGGCAGGAAGGAAATCGACGCCGCGGGCAAATTGCTCACCCCGGGCTGGGTGGATGTGCACTCCCACATGGACGGCCAGGCCACCTGGGACCCGCTGTGCAGCCCGGCGGCCAACCATGGCATTACCACCCTGGTCATGGGCAACTGCGGCATCGGCTTCGCGCCCTGCGAGCCCAGCGCTGAGGCCCACGACCGCCTGATCGCCGTGGTCGAGGACGTGGAGGACATCCCCGGCGCGGCGCTGCACGAGGGCGTGCGCTGGGATTGGGAGAGTTTCCCCGAGTACCTCGACGCGGTGGAGAAGTTTCCCCGCGCCATCGATGTCGGCGCCCAGGTTCCCCACTGCGCCGTGCGCACCTATGTCATGGGGGAGCGCGGCACCAACAACGAACGGGCCACCGCCGCGGACGTGGCGCGCATGGCTGCCATCGTCAGGGAGGGTATCGAGGTCGGCGCACTGGGCTTCACCACCTCCCGTACCGAGCTGCACACCACCCGGGCAGGCGGCCCGATGCCGGGCACCTATGCGGACGAGGCGGAGCTGCTGGGTATCGGCAACGCCATCGGCGAGTTGGGTGGCAAGGGCATTTACGGCCTGGTGTCGGATTTCAAGGACTGGGAACAGGAGATGGACTGGATGAAACGCCTGTCCATCGAGAATCACTGCCAGGTCAACTTCGTCCTGTTCTTCCGCGAGGAGGGCGACTGGGACAGGGTGTTGAAACAGCTGGATTACGTGCGCCGGGCCAACGCCGCCGGCGCGCGCCTGGTGCCGCATGTGGGGGCGCGGCCGGTCAATATCCTGCTCAGCTGGGACGGCACCATCAATCCCTTCAGTTTCCACAGCAATTACGCACGCCTGTCGATCATGTCCCACGAGGAGCGCCTCGCCGAGCTGCGCAAGCCCGAGGTCCGCGCCGCCATCCTGGCAGAGCCCCTGCCGCTGCTGGGCGACGCCTTCATGGACACCATCATCGGCGGCTACGACAAACTGTATGAGCTGGGCGACCCGCCCAACTACGAGCCCGCACCCGCCGACAGCATCGCCGCGCAGGCGGCGCAGGCAGGCGTGCCGCCGCAGCAGTACTGCTACGACCTGATGCTGAAGAATGACGGCGCGAACGTCGTCTACTTCCCCTGCTTCGGCTATGGCGCCAACGACCTCAGCCGCCAGGTGGCGCTGCTGGAAGACGACACCACGGTGCTGTCCCTGGCCGACACCGGGGCCCACTGCGGCGTGCTGTGCGACGCCAGCGTGCCCACCCAGATGCTCAGCTATTACGTGCGCGACCGCCAGCGGGGCCATCGCCTGCCGCTGGAGCAGGTGGTGAAGATGCAGACCCACGACACCGCGCGCTGTGTCGGCCTGGATGATCGCGGCACGCTGGAGGTGGGGATGAAGGCTGACCTGAATCTCATCGACTTCGATAAATTGCAACTGGAGCCACCGGGCATTATCTTCGACCTGCCCGCGGGCGGGCGGCGCATGTTCCAGGGAGCGCGCGGCTATGTGGCCACCATCGTGGCGGGTGAGGTGATTATGGAAAACGGCAAGTACACCGGCGCGGTGCCGGGCAAGTTGATCAG
>CAYTDW010000277.1:0-4725 GCA_964436585.1 uncultured Halioglobus sp.
GACTGGTGCCGCCGATGGAGGCAATGCTGGAGGCGCTGGCGCCGGAAATGGGGCAGCCGGAGCGCTTCGCGTTTGAGAACCTGTGGCTCAGCGGGCCACTGGTGGCTCGCAATATGGCCGGGGCGCGCCTCACAGCGCCTTTTGTGCGCACGACCACGGCGCTCACCATGTTCAATGCCGGGGTCAAGGAGAACGTCGTGCCCCAGCGCGCCGAGGCGCGGGTCAATTTCCGCCTGCTGCCAGGCGATACCCCGGAGACGGTGGTGGCCCATGTGCGGGAGGTGATCGATGATCCCCTGGTGGAAATCAGCTACGACCGGTGGGACGGACTGCCGCCGACAGCCGAGTACCCGGGTGGGGGCTATGCCGTGATCAAAGCGGCCATCGAGAGTGTTTACCCGGAGGCTGTAGTGGTGCCGTCCATTCTTATGGCGACGACGGACACCCGCCATTACATCGACCTGGTGGAAAACCAGTACCGTTTCCAGGGCGTTGCGGTGACCAGTGGCCAGGGTACCTCCATCCACGGCACCGACGAGTATGTGGATGTGGCCAGCTACGAAAAATCGATCGAGATTGCCCGCAAGCTGATCGAACTGGCGGCGCAGTAGGGAGCATGGTGGCGCCATCGGCGCAGGCCTATGCCGCGCGCGAGGCAGGATCTGCAGCGGCTAGATCTGTAACTGGGAAAGGTCGATATCGTAGGCGCCGGGTTCCAGGGCCCTGGCGATGGCCCGCGGTGACGCATCGGTGTTGTTGGCGGGCTCTTCGCTGAGGTCCAGCATCCTGGGCTCCCGCAGGCGGTACTTGCGCTGGTCCAGCAGCATCAGCACCTTGGGTTTGAGGCGCCGGGTGCGGTATTCGGACACCACCACGCCGACTTCCCCGGAGGTCAGTTCCACGATTGTGCCCGCCGGGTAGATTCCCACGGCCTGGATGAAGACCTCCACCAGTTCCGCCTGAAATTCGATATTGCGGGACTGGTACAGTAACTTTATCGCATCCGACGGGGAGATCGCCGGCGCGTGGCTGCGTTTGCTGGTTACCGCATCGTAGGTGTCGACGATGGCGGCGATGCGGGCGAAGGCCGGCACCTGGTCGCCGGCCAGGCCGTGGGGGTAGCCGGAGCCGTCAAAGCGCTCGTGGTGATGCGCGACGATATCGAGTACATCCTGGTTCATCATGCCGCTCTCGCGGACGATGTCCACCCCGTGGGCGACGTGTTCCCGCATGCGTTCAGCCTCGCCCTCGGAAAGGGGGCGCGCGGCCTGCAGCAGGCTCGGGTCAACCCGCAGCTTGCCCACATCCATCAACATGCATCCCATCGCCAGCGAGCGCAGATCGTGCCTGGGCAGGCCCAGCTGCCGGCCCAGCGCCACGGCCCAGATACTCGCACTGAGCGAGTGCTGGTAGGCGTACTGGTCATGCTGTTTGAGGCGGGCCAGCCAGATACAGGCATCCGGGTTGCGACTCATGCTGTCGACCACCGGCTCGACGGACTTCTTCAGGCGAATGACGTTCAGGGCTCCGCCGTCGCTGACATGTTCGAAAATAGCATTTACATCATCCACCAGGGAGTCGAGGATCAGCCAGGCCTGGGCGCTTTCGTCCTTCCAGTCGCTGGTGGTGGGGTAGGGCCTGAGGGCCCGGCCGGGGAAAATGTCCTTGATGGGGATGGAGGTTCGCGGGCCGCGGGCCCGACGCAGCAGCGGGTGGCTCGGGTCGCGGCTCTTGGTGACGTCCACGAAGACGAAAGAACAGTAACTGCGCACCCGATCGATGTCGTCCGCGGACTCCACACAAAAGCCCTGGATCATGAACGGTGTGCCCAGCCACGGACGGTCCAGCCCGCTGACATACATGCCAACCGCCAGGTCCTTGGTTTCTACCTTCAGGGTTTGGAGCATAGGCGCTCGCAGCCCCCCTTCCTTAGTTTCTGCCCCTTTGCGCCAACATAGCGCAATTTTAAAAGTGACGTCGAAAAATCTGTACTTTTTTCCTGGGGAGTATTTACAGCGCCGGCGGGCGCCGGAGGAAAGGACGTTTAGCCTGGAGGTGGGGTATGTTATATAGTGCCGCCGAGGGCGGCGCATTGCTCGACCACCCGATTGCGTTGGTAGCGTCACAATGACAGGAGAAATGCCATGAGATACCGCAGGCTTGCAGCAATTGCCCTTTCCGTCACCCTGGCCTGGGCTGGGTTCAGCACGGCGGCCGTGGCCGCTGTAGTGGGCACTGCGGATGCCCTGGGCATGGAGCAGCGAGACTTGCGCCTGGCGGCGGTCCAGGCGGGGCTGGCGCGCAGTGACGTGCAACAGGCGATGGTTCAGCTGGGGGTCGATCCCTTGCAGGCGCAGCTGCGGGTGGCGGCGCTGAGTGAGCAGGAGCTGGCGCAACTGCAGGGGCAGCTGGACCAGTTGCCCGCCGGCGGCGTGCTTGAGCTGATCGGTGCGGTCTTCCTGGTACTGCTCATCCTGGAGCTCACCGGCGTGATCGATATCTTCAAAAAAGCCTGATTGGTGGGGGCCGGTCGCGCGGCCGCGGGTCGGGGCCGGCTGCCGGTAGCCGCGGCGTGGGTCGCCCTGGCCGCATGCCTGCTCAGCGCCTGCTCGTTCAACCCCCCGCTCGACCTTACGGCCCTGTTCCCCGGCTATCCCCCGGTGCTGCTGGCGTCTGTGCCATTTTACCCCCAGCGCGAGTACCAGTGCGGCCCCGCCGCCCTGGCCGGGGTGCTGGGCGCCGCCGGTGCTGCGACCAGCCCCGCCGCCCTGGCGCCGCAGGTGTACCTGCCGGGCCGGCAGGGCAGCCTGCAGCTGGAGCTGCTGGCCGCCACCCGGCGCGCCGGCCGTATTCCCTACCCGATTCCAGCCGACCCGGCGGTGCTGTTTGCCCAACTGCGCAGCGGACGCCCGGTGCTGGTGTTGCAGAATTTGCGCACCCGCCACTTTCCGGTATGGCACTACGCGGTGCTGGTCGGCTTCGACCCGGGCGCCAACGAGGTCCAACTCAACAGCGGCACCGAGCAGGGGCTGGTGATGGCGGCCCCCGCCTTCCTGCGAACCTGGGACTGGGCCGGGCGCTGGGCCCTGGTGGCGCTGCGCCCGGGGGAGTTGCCGGCACAGGCGCAGCCAGCGGTATTTATCGAGGCCGTGGCCGCATTTGAACAGGTGGCGGGGGGCGCTGCGGCCCAACCCGCCTGGCGCTCGGCGCTACGCCGATGGCCCGCTGAGCCGGCCCCCTACCTGGCGCTTGGCAACCTGGCCTACGCCAGCGGCAAGCTGCCGGTGGCCGTCGATTACTACCGCCGCGGCCTGCAGGCGAGCCCGGGCCATCCCGCCTTGGGCAACAACCTGGCCTCGGTGCTGGGCGAGCTGGGTTGTCCGCGCACCGCGGCTGCACTGCTCGAACCCATCCAGGCGAGGCTCGCCGCGGACTCCAACTGGCATCCGGTTATCGCCGCCACCCTGGCGGAACTGGCGCCGCAGGCGCAGGGCGGGGACGCCTGGTGCGCCGCCCTCTACCCGGGTTGAGCGGGTGGTAACGCAAGGCGCCGCGACAGCTGGCGCGCGGCAGCTGCGTTCAGCCTGTATCAATGCTAGTCTTCACCCCCTTGGCGCCGGTAACCGAAGGGGAAAAGGGAATGCGCATTGCCCGGGCTGACGCCCCGTCGATCCTGGCCGGATGCTGTATGCTGGCGGCCCCCGCCGCAACTGGCTGTCCACGCGGAGCCTGCGCCCGGTGAGCCTGACCAATCGCATCCTGGTTGCCATGGTGGCGGGCATCCTGCTGGGCTCCCTGCTCAACGCCCTGGTCCACATGGCGTCCCTGCCCGAGGGATTGCGCGCATTTATCGAACAGGGCCTGGTGGGCGGCCTGCTGGACGCGGTGGGGCGCATTTTCATCGCCTCCCTCAAGTTGCTGGTGGTGCCGCTGGTGCTGGTCTCACTGATCTGCGGCGCCAGCTCCCTCGGCGACAGCGCCCGCATGGGACCCATCGCGGTCAAGACCCTCGGGCTCTACCTGGTCACCACCGCGGTCGCTATATCGCTGGCCCTGCTGTTCGCCCTGGTCATCGCGCCGGGCGCGGGTATGGACGTGGCCGTGGCGGGGAACTTCGAGCCGACCCCGCCGCCGCCGCTCATGGATGTACTGGTCAATATTTTTCCCTCCAACCCGGTCAAGGCCATGGCCGATGGCGAGATGCTGCAGATCATCGTGTTCGCCCTGCTGGTTGGCTACGCCATCTCCCGCGCGGGCGAGCCGGGCCGCCGCATCGCCAGCTTTTTCCGCGATATGGAAACAGTGGTAATGAAGATGGTGGAAATCCTCATGGCGCTTGCGCCCTACGGGGTATTCGCACTGCTGGCCAGGCTGTTCTCCCAGCTGGGGTTGGGGGCGATCGTCGATCTTGCCGCCTATTTCTTCACGGTGCTGGGGGCGCTGGTGTTCCACGCCATCGTGGTTTACGGGCTGATGCTGAGATCGATGGCCCGGCTGTCCCCGGCGCGCCTGTTCGCTGGTATGAGGCCGGTCTGGGCATTCGCGTTCAGCACCGCTTCCTCCGGCGCCACCCTGCCGATCACCCTCAACACGGTGGAGCGCCGGATGGGCGTGCACAATTCCGTGGCCGGTTTCACCATTCCCCTGGGAGCCACCGTCAACATGGATGGCACCGCCATCATGCAGGGCGTGGCCACGGTGTTCATCGCCCAGGTCTATGGGGTG
>CAYTDW010000278.1:0-4672 GCA_964436585.1 uncultured Halioglobus sp.
ATCGATCGCGCCAGGCGTGTCGGTCCGCGGGATGATGACCTCGCTGATCGCCGCCAGGATCCTGCGTTGCGTAGGCGTGAAATAGTCGACCGGCGCCGAGTTGTAGTCGGGCGCATTCGCCAGGTAGACCTGTTGCTCGGCGCTCAGGCTGAAACCGAGCTGGCTGGCACTGGCACCCGAGATCAGGATGGCGGCGCACTGGAGAAATTCGCGTCGATTCATGGCTAACTTCAGGCCCTGCGCAGCTTTTTGAACAACACGGGAATAATAATAATGCCGGTTACCACCAGCAGGCAGACCGCCAACCTGTATTCATATACGCCGAAGTAATAGCCTGCCGCCTTGAAACCGCTGTAGCCCCAGTAGAGTGGCCCGATGTGGGTCAGATGATACAGTTCGTAGAACAGGTTTGCCGTGGCCGGCAACAGGAAGTAAAGATACAGCGCCGCCGCAATGGCAATCACCCAGTGGCGATGGGAAATCGGCATCAGCGTGTTCTCACTGTCGTCCCGTCGGGATCATATCCCTGCCAGCCATGCGCCTGCAGGCGCCTGCGAATAAAATCGATGCCGTCGCGATACACCTCTTCCGGTGAGGCGAAGGCATTGCGCCAGACATTGGCTGCGGCAGCCAGGCCCGGATCGGCCGTACCAAATGCTTCTATCACCAGCCAACCCTGGTAGTCGATTCCCCGCAGTGCGGCGAAAGTGGCATCCCAGTCAACCTGGCCCGTACCCAGCGTGCCGCGATGGCTTTCACTCAGATGCACGTGATTGATGACGCCCTTGATATCGGGTAGTGCCACCCCCGGGTGAGGGTCTTCGATATTGGCGTGGTGGGTGTCGTAGTGCACACCGACATTTTTCAGCGCCACCTGTTCCACCATGCGCCGGCAATCGGCGGAAGTATTGATAAGGAATGCCTCGAACCGATTGAGGAACTCCAGACTTAGGCGCACGCCGGCCTGTTGCGCGTACTCGCCGCAGGTGCGCAGGTAGTCAGCGGACCAGTTCCACTCCTGCTCGGTCGGTCCGCACCCGGTAAAATACTTGTGCGCCTGGTAGATAGCGCCCCCGAGGAGATCGGCGCCGATAATCCCGGCATCATCGATGCCTTTCTTCAAATTGTCCACGGCGGCCCTGCGGATGGCCGCATCAGGCGATATCGGGTTGACATGCTCACCGACGAAAGCCACCGCTGTGCGGGCCAGTCCCAGGTCATCGCAGGCGGCGGCCATTGTCTTGAGCTCCGCTGCCGACTGCCCCACCAGGGGAATTTCCACGCCGTCGTACCCCGCTGCCGCGATACCGGCAAAAATCGGTAGGTGCTGGCGGTTTATCTGAATACCCCACAGCAGCATATTCATGCCAATCTTCACGTTTTTCAATCGCTTCCCCTAAGGCTGGCTCGAAGCGCCGGGAGCACTCAGCGACTCCCGCCGGTACCCACCCTTTCTGTGGTCCGTCCACCAGACCAGCGCGAACACCGGTAACAACAGCAGCGGGACAATAGCCACCGACTGGAAGGATTCCACCGAGGCGTAGCGAACCACTTCCTCCATCGCCTGTGGTGAAAGGCTCGCCAGTTTGTCCGCTCCCCCCGCCGCCTGTGCCCTGGCGGAATCGAAGATGGCGCCCATTTGCGGCAGCACGAACTGGATGGACATGCCGCCGGCAAAACCC
Organism: uncultured Halioglobus sp.; assembly: GCA_964436585.1. Classification (GTDB taxonomy): domain Bacteria; phylum Pseudomonadota; class Gammaproteobacteria; order Pseudomonadales; family Halieaceae; genus JARRPM01. The sequence continues at coordinate 1,683 of CAYTDW010000278.1, forward strand.
ATCAGGCCCATGGCAAGCGCTCCACCCCGCGGGAAACGCTCGGAGACAATGGCCAGCATGGTTGGCCACAGGTAGCACACTCCGATGCCCCACACGGTCGCGGCTGCGAAGGCCAGTAAAGGCGTATCCGCCAGGCTGAGCAGGTAAAGGCCTACACCCGCAGCCAGGCAACTGACAAACATGAGCCCGATGGACGAGATGCGCGCCACGATGGGGCCTGCAAAGTGGCGCATGGTAAACATCAGCGCACTGACATAAACCAACAGCAGAATTCCCTGCATACCCACGATATTTGAGAGGGAGATATTCACCCATTGCCCCGGCGCCAACTCAGCCGCCGCGGTCAGGAACATGCAGGCCCAGAACACCCAGAACATGGGACGTTTGACCAGCTCCGCCAGCATATCGCCGTAGCTCACGCCGGCGGCAACGCGTTCGCTGACCGGAAAGGTCGAACTCGCCACCAGCCATGCCAACAGCACGGCGGGCAGCATCAGCACCAGCATATTCAGCTGCCATGGAATCGCCATAGCGGTGATCGCCACGCCCAGCAGCCCCCCCACCACAATGCCAGCGGGCCACCAGGCGTGGAGGCTATTCAGCCGACGGGCTTTCTCCTCGGGATACAACGCGGCCACCATCGGATTGGAAGCGGCCTCTACCGCGCCCCAGCCGAGGCCGGTCAACAGCAGGCTTATCAGGATCAGCGTGGCGACCGCGTCGCCGGCTGGCAGGGTCGTCGCCGCCAACAGGCCCAATGAGCCGAAGATGTAACCCAGTGCGGACAGTAACAGCATCCGCTTCATGCCGATCAGGTCGACCAGAGCGCTGCCGAACAGCAGGGTCAGGGCAAAGCCGGTAAAGGTGGCGCCGAGCGCCTCCCCCACCATTACCGCGGAGTTGGCCAGGTCGATCCTGTCGTAGATCTCAGCCTGCAGGTTGGGAGCAATATTGGCCCTGACGGCAAAACCGAGGCCGATCATGAAAATCGACAGATTGCCTACAAGGTACAGGCGTTTTCTATCCAGTGGCTGGCTGTTCATGCGGCGCTTTACCTTTTTTTATCCTGCCCACCAGCAGTGGACACTTTGTTAAGCGACTTTTTTTGCCGCACATGCTGCCGGGCCTATATAGCCGATGGCACTGTGCGGGCGGGTTAGATTGTAATCCACTTCAATGAACTCGAGTACTGTTTGTGGCATCGCCATATTTCATCACAACAGCGCCGCAAGGTTTTTGGCGGTCCGGCGCAGCTCCACCCGCGACACGCCCGCCCTTGCCCGCACCGCGAGCGAGAAAATCAGGCTGGTGACCAGCAGGGCGACCTGCCCGGGCGATCGCCCCATATCGAGGGCATCGGCTGCAAACCGTTCACTGGTCGCGGCTGCCAGCTCCCGCTCCATCGCCTCGATGAAACCGGCATAAATTCGCCGCGCCTCAGGGTCCCCGACAGTAGCCGGGAGCGCGGTGCCAACCAGCAGGCAGCCGACCGATCGCGCCGGGTCCGGGGTGTAAATCGCCGCCGCCTCCCGCAACACTGCAGCGACGCCGTGTTGCAGGGATTTCGACTTCCTGTAGGTCGCGACGATCTGCGCGGAGGCAGCCGTCGCATAATCGGCCATGGCGCGATGGAACAGGGCTGACTTGTCGCCAAAGCTATTGTAAAGGCTGGGCTTGGAAAGGCCGACACTCCGGCCAATCTCCTCATAGGGCGCAGCCTCGAAGCCGAGGCGAAGAAACGCCGCCTGGGCCGCGCGGATGATCTCTGGCTCGTCAAACCCGCGGGGCCTGCCCTGTCTCCTGCCAATATTATTGTTCTGCATCGTACATAATCCTTGTCCGGTTCCTGTCAATAATGTACGATCGCGTACATAATATGCAACAGGAGAGTGCCGCCATGCGCCCTGGTCGAATCTTTGTCGTCGTCGTACTGGCGCTTGTCGCCGTCGCGGCCTTTACCTGGTTCGATGGCGGCAACTCCCTGCGCAAGACGGTCTTTGCGCAGGCGCTTCCCGCAGCCTATTTCTCTGAATATGACCGCATCGCGCCGAGTTTGTACCGCGTGTCCGGCCCGGTCTACGCCTTTGAAAAGGGATTTACACGTTCGCTGGTGGTGCGAACCTCGGAAGGGATAGCCGTTATCGACAGCTTCAACGATGCGCATGCAGGGGCGCTGAAAGCGGCCCTCGAACGGGAATTTCCCGGCGAACCGATCCGCTGGGTACTACTGTCGCACAATCATCTGGACCATATCAGGGGCTCGGAGTTACTGGGGGGACGGGAGGTCATAGGCCACGGCGATGTGAACCAACTGGTCGCCGACTGGCCTGACGCCGCTCTGGGGGTCGCGACAATCACCAGCCCGATCACGGGCGACCGGACATTGCAGCTTGGCGATGTCACCATCGAGGCGCTGTACATGCCCTTCTCCCACTCCCACACCCTGTACGGGTTTCATATTCCCGCCGCCGGTGTCGTCTACGCCCCCGACATGATGTTCGTCCGGATGCTGCCACCTTTTGATTTTCCGGACTTCTACTATCCAGGTTACATCCGCGCACTCGACCGCCTGCTCGCCCTGGGTGCGGCGCATTACGTACCCAGCCATGGAGATCGCGGCTCCCTTGAGGACCTTCGAGCCTATCGCACCATGACCGCCGACTTCCAGCACGCGGTGCGCAAGCGTGTTGTCGAAAGGGGCATCGAAACCACAACCGATGGACCCGCGATGCGCGAAATCCTGGGCCAGGCCTATGACGAACTCGAACCCAGATACGGACAGTGGCACGGCTTCAATGACATGTTCGTACCCAAGTTCGGGCGCCATATGGGCGGGACTTATCTCGGCTATTGATCCCTGCTAGTGGTTCATGCGGAAAATAAGGTTACATGAAGCCATTTCGCGTATACTCTCGTCATGGATATTCATGGCGCGTTTAAAATTTCCGATCGAGATGCGAAGACCCTGGAAGGCTGGATTCGCAGCACCT
>CAYTDW010000279.1:0-4670 GCA_964436585.1 uncultured Halioglobus sp.
GCGCCCACCAGGGCAAAGCGAAGTACCTGGCCGGACAGGTTCCCGGGTTGTTGGTTGGCCACGGCCTAGGCCCGGCCGTCGCCGGGCTCTGATTCCCCCGCGGGGAACTGGTAAACCCGGTCGACCAGGTACACCGGGCGCTGCTTCACCTCGATAAATACCCGACCCAGGTACTCCCCAATCACACCGAGGCTGATCAGCTGGATGCCGCCGAGAAACAGGATCACCACCATCAGTGAGGCGTAGCCCGGAAGATCTACCCCGGCCACCAGGGTGCGAAGGATGAGGAAGCTGGCGTAGAGGAACGCCAGCAGCGAGACGGCCAACCCGATATAGGTCCACACCCGCAGCGGCATGGTGGAAAACGAGGTCAGCCCGTCGAGGGCAAAGTTCCAGAGCTTCCAGTAGCTCCAGGCTGATTGCCCCGCTTCCCGGCCCGGGCGGTCATAGGCCACGGCGGTCGACTTGAAACCGACCCAGGCAAACAGGCCCTTCATGAAGCGGGTGCGTTCCGGCAACTCCCGCACCCGGTCTACCACCCGCCGGTCCATCAGCCTGAAGTCTCCCGCATTCGCAGGCAGCGGCGTCGGTGTCAGCTGGTTGAAAATCCGGTAGAAGCCGCTGGCCGTGACGCGCTTGCCGAGGCTGTCGCGATCGCGGGACTGCCTTACCCCGTAGACGACATCGAAGCCCTCCCGCCACTTGTCCAGCATCTGGCTGATGAGGGTGGGCGGGTCCTGCAGGTCCGCGTCGATCAGCACCACCACGTCCCCGCAGGATGCCTCAAGGCCAGCGGTCAGGGCCGCCTCCTTGCCGAAATTCCGCGACAGTTGCAGCACCTTTAGCGCCGGGTTGACCCGGGCCGCGGCCAGCAGCCGATCGAGCGTGCGGTCGCGGCTGCCGTCATCGACACACACGATCTCCCATTCGGACCCCGTCTTCTCCAGGACGCCGATGACCTGTTGAAAGAACTGGTCAATCACCAGCTCCTCGTTGTAAAACGGCGCCACCACAGAAATGAGCGGTTGCGCGTTCTCCCTGTTCAGGGTACTGGTGTTCAAAATGGCTTCTTCCTGTCAGTGCTGCGGCTCGAAGTCCGGGGGTGGCGTGATGTCAGATCGCCGTCCATGGTCCACCCCGGAGCGCGTTATATCAAGTAGCCGCCCCCCGGCTAATTCTGCTTGGCAGCGGAACCCCGCTGCGGTATTTTCGCTCCCTCGAATCAGCCGCTGTAGCACACACGAGAGACCGCCACTTGAAAATCGAATCCGGTACCGTCGTCAGTTTTCATTACACCCTGCGCAATGAGGCCGGTACTGAGCTGGAGTCGTCGCGCGGGCATGAGCCGGCCGTTTACCTGCACGGCGCCCACAACGTGATTCCCGGGCTGGAGTCCGCCATGACGGGCCGGGAGACCCATGACGTATTCACGGTCAGCCTGGCCCCGGCGGACGCCTATGGCTTGCGCAATCCCGAAAAAATCCAGCGGGTACCGGTGAAGCACCTGGCGTTCCGGGGCAAGCTGGAGGCGGGTCAGGTGGTGCAGATGCAGACCAGCGAGGGCATGCGGGCGGTGACGGTGCTCAAGGCCGGCCGGCACAGCGCCGATGTGGATACCAACCACCCGCTGGCGGGCCAGGTCCTGAATTTCGATATAGAAATAACCGACCTGCGCCCGGCGACGGCGGAGGAACTATCCCATGGCCACGCCCACGGCCCCGGTGGGCACCATCACTGAGCCGCGCCGTGTTGCAGCTGATAAATGCGACCGTTTACTTTTTAATCAGGCGATAAACGAACAGCAGCACAAAGGCGCCGGCCGTCGCCGTGCCGATGCTGGCCATATTCAGTCCACCACCGGTGACGCCCGCTCCCAGGAAGGAACCCAGATAGCCGCCGACGAAAGCACCGGCAACGCCCAGCAGCATGGTCATGAACCAGCCCCCGCCGTCCTTGCCCGGCATCAACCACTTGGCCAGTGCGCCCGCAACCAGTCCGAGCACGATCCACGATAGAATACCCATAACAACCCCTCCAGTAGGGATAGATCCAAATAAGAGACTTGCAAGCGACGAGCTTAGTCGAGCCGGGCAGCTTTGTCGCCAACCTTTATAGCTGTGGTATCTCCGCCAGGTTGATCGGCAATTCCGCCCGGCCTATGCGCGCGGCGCGATCCAGCAGGGTCGCCTCGGCATGCTCCAGCCCTATCATGATGATAAAGCGCCGCTCGCGAATGCCCTGCAGGCAGTAGCGGGCCAGCTCGTCCAGATCCTGCAGGGGCAAGTCCATTCCGGCGGCCGCGGCGGCGACCTTGAAGTCCTGTACGGTGGGCACCGGGGCGTAGGGCTTTTCCCGGGCCAATTCAGCGGGGCGGTTGCGGTCGGTGGTCCAGATGCCGGTGTCGAGCAGGCCGCCGGAGGGATAGAAAATCGAGGCGCCGAGTTGGGTGTTCTCGGTCTGCAGTTGAGCCGCCAGGCACTCCGTCAGGCACGATACCGCCGCCTTGCTGGAGGCATACACCGACTGGTAGGGCAGCGGCGACACGCCGCCGTCGCCGGAGGAGGTGTTGATGACATGCCCCTCCTCGCCGCCGGCAAGCATGCGCGGCACGAAGGCGCGGATGCCATGCATCACGCCGTGCACATTGACACCGTGGACCCAGGTCCAGTCGTTCGCGGTGGTTTCCCAGACGTTGGCCGACGGCGCCGCCACCCCGGCATTGTTGAACAGCAGATGGCAGGCGCCGTGCAGGTCGTACACCCTGGCCGCCAGCGCCTCGCAGGATTCAGCGCTGCGCACATCGGTGACCACGCCGGTGACGTCACCAGCAGCGGAAAATTCTTCCAGCACGCGATCCAGGGCGCGCTGTTCCACGTCCGCGATCACCACTTTGGCGCCGGCGGCGAGCAGCTCCTTTACCAGTGAGCGGCCGATGCCGCTGGCGCCGCCGGTGACGACTGCGACTTTTCCTGCGAAGTCCTTCATTGTCCTATTATCTCCTGTTTGTCTTTGGGCCTGCCAGTGTTGCACAGGGCTTGACGAGTGGTCCACGATCGCGGGATACACCGGGATGCAAACCGGACCACCTCATTGAACTGCCCGCGAATAATTGGGCTGCCGTCGCCCGATCCTCTGCCGGCGGAGGTGCCCACCCTCACGATAGCATCCGGAGCAAGGCGAAACATGCGAGCCCGGCGAGTATGGTCAGGAACAGGTGGCGGGTGAGCAGCGCCACGGCAAAGGCCACCGAGGCGGCAATGGCATGATGGTTGTGCAGGCTCAGGTCCAGGGCGCCATCCCTTACCAGGGCCGTCTGGGCGATGATCGCGGTCAACACCGCGATGGGCACGAACTCCAGCCCCCTTTCCAGGGACGCCGGCAACCGGACCCGGCCGGCGAGGGCCAGGGGCAGGGCGCGCGGCAGGTAGGTGACGAGGGCCATCAGGGCAATCAGCAACCATTCATTCATCGGCGTAGCTCCGGGTAAGGGCCATGCCGGTGGCGACCGCCAGCAGGGAGGAGAACAACAGGCCGCTCTGGTGGGGCCAGCCCTGGGTGATCACGGCACTGGCGAGGGCGACCGCGGCGCAGGCCCACTCGGCCCGCCGCTTCAGCGCCGGCACCACGATGCCGACAAATGCCACCACCATGGCCACGTCCAGCCCCCAGTCCGCCAGCCCGGGAATCTGGCCGCCAAGGGTGTAGCCCAGCAGCGTCGACAGCTGCCAGAAGCCATACATAAAAAGTGCCGAGCCCAGGTAAAACCAGCGCAGCCCCGGTGCGCCCGGGTGGCGATTGAGCCGGTCGGACACCACGGCGAAGGTCTCGTCGGTGAGGAAAAAGGCCAGTAGCGCCCGCTGCCACTGGGGCCAACCGGTCGCGTGATGCATCAGGTTGGCGGAGTAGAGCATCTGCCTGAGGTTGACGATAAACACGGCCAGGACGATGACTGGCAGGATGGCGGCGCCGGCCAACAGGGTGAGGGCGATGAACTGGGAGGAACCGGCGAAGACGATAGCTGACATCCCCAAGGTGACGCCAAGGGTCAGGTCCAGCGTGTTGGCCATGGCGCCGAACACGATGCCGAAGGGGAAGGCCGCCACGACCAGGGGCAGGGTTTCCAATGCGCCGAGCCAGAGCAGTTTTGTGGGTGTATGCATTTGCGCGCCCGGTAGTAGAATTGAGGTCATCCGCCCCGGTCCGGTGGGTAGTTTTTCAAGTCACGGGGACGAAAGCACAACCATGATAGACGCAAAACTTCGAGAGGGCTTCTGGCGCCTGGCGGACCCCAAGATCAGCATCACCTCCGCAGCCTCGATGGCGGTCGGCGCTGCGCTGGCGGCGGGCAAAGCCGGTTTTTCCTGGCTTTGGCTGCTGGTCCTCGGGCTGGCCTTGTTCTGCATGGAGGTGGCCAAGAACGCCTGGGGCGATGTTTACGATTACGACTCGGGCACGGATCTGGCGGTCAGGCCGGAGGATCGCACCGATTTTTCCGGCGGCAAGCGGGTGCTGGTGGATGGCATCCTGACCCGCCGCCAGACCTGGGCGATCGCCTTTGGATTCGCCTTTACCGGCCTGGCCCTGGGCGCCCTGATGGTGTTCGGGCGCGAACCGTCCCTGTTCTGGCTGGGCACCCTGGGGCTGGTGCTGGGCTGGTCCTACCACGGGCC
>CAYTDW010000280.1:0-4656 GCA_964436585.1 uncultured Halioglobus sp.
AAACCCAGGCCGCCCCGGTCGGCGGGCGCATCCATACCCGGCAGCCCCAACCTGATTGCCTCGCCCTGGATGCGTCGCAGCACCTCGGGGGGCAGCTCGCCGCCATTGAGCTCCGCGGTGAGCTCCCAGGGAATGAGTTCAACCTCCACATAGTTGCGTACCAGCTGTTGCCAGTTGCGGGTGCTCTCATCCAGTTCGATCTGCATCGCAGTTGGCATCCTGTCCAGGCAAGACCTATAGGTTTCGGCAAGGCGGATGCGAGGTAATGCCTGGCGGCGCGCTGCGCCTCTATCCAGGGCAGGCGCCGCGGATCCACCAGCGCATTCAGCCACAGGCCGTCCACCAGCGCAATATAACCGGCGGCGAGCAGACCGGCGTCAGAGGTTTTGTCACTCGCCTCGTCCAGGGCCGGCTGGAACAGGACGCGTGGACAGCCTGAGGCGGCCGTGGCATGCTCCGGCGAGCGACACGGGCGCCCAACGGCGGGCCTGTAAACGGAGCTGGCCTTGAGGCAATACGACGCGATAGTGATCGGAGCGGGGCATAACGGCCTGACCAATGCCGCCTACCTGGCCAAATCCGGCCTGGCCGTGGCCGTGCTCGAGCGCAACCCCTATATCGGCGGCGCCACCGTCAGCCGCGAACTCCACCCCGGCTGGACCTATTCCAACTGCTCCTACGTCTGCAGCCTGCTGCGCCCGGAGCTCGCACGCGACCTGGAGCTGCCCCGGCACGGCCTGCAGGTGGTGCCCTATGGCGGCGGTGTTACCTTCAGCCGCGACGGCGACTACTACGGCAACTACTATGACCACAATCGCCAGTACCGGGAAATGGCGCGGCACTCGCAACGCGACGCCAATGCCTACGAGCGCTACGCCACCGACGTGCGCAAGCAGACACGCCTGATCCGCCCCTACCTGCTGCGGCGCCCGCCGGACCCGACCTCGCTCAAGCCGCGCGACCTGCGCGATCTCTACGGTTTCGCCCGCGCCTTCATGGAGATGGGGGAGGAGGGACTGGCCGATACCCTGCGGTTCTGGACCAAGAGTGTCGGCGACTATCTCAACGAGTACTTTGAAACCGATGTGATCAAGGCCCACCTGGGGGGAACCGGCGTGATCGGCACGGCCCTGGGGGTCTATTCACCGGGCACGGCCTATGTCCTGCTGCATCACTATATGGGCGATATGGACGGTAATGTCGGCTCCTGGGGCTTCGCCCGCGGCGGCATGGGCGCCGTGGCGGGCGCACTGGCCAAATCCTTCCAGGCTTTCGGCGGTGAGATTATCTGCGACGCCGATGTCGACAGGATCGTCGTTCGCCACGGCAAGGTCAGGGGCGTGGCGTTGAAAAACGGCGACGAGTACCACGCGGATATCGTGGTTTCGAACCTCGACCCGAAACGCACCTTCCTCGACATCATGGATGCGGCGGACCTGCCCGCGGAACTGCTGCACAAAGCACGGAATTTCAAGATCCGCGGTTCCTCCGGCAAGCTCAATATCGCCCTCGATGGCCTGCCCACCTTCCGTGGGCTCGACCCGAAAAGCCCGCTGATGCTGGGCGACATGCACTTCACCGACTCCCTGGAGCGCCTGGAGCGCGCCTACGACGACTGGAAAGACGGCACCTGGTCGAAGGATCCCTATGTGGACATGCTGATCCCTACCCAGACCGATCCAACCATGGCGCCACCCGGCAAGCACATGATGACGGTGTTTGTGCAGTATGCCCCGCCCAAAATCAACGGCGGCGAATGGACGGATGCCGACAAGGCCGGCTTCGAGAAGTCCGTGATCGACCAGATCGCGGCCCACAGCCCGGATTTCCGCGACCTGATCCTGCACTGTGAAACCCGCACACCGCGGGAAATCGAGGCGGAGGTCGGCCTCACCGAGGGCAACATCTTCCAGGGAGAGCTCACCTTCGACCAGCTGCTGTTCAATCGCCCCTTTCCCGGTTACGCCCAGTATCGCGGGCCGGTGCGCGGTATGTATATGTGCGGTTCCGGCACCCATCCCGGCGGCGGGGTGATGGCGGCGCCCGGCGCCAACGCGGCGCGGGAAATTCTCCGGGACCTGCGCCGTGCGGACGTGGTCCCCGCAGGTTATGCCGATGACTGAACAGCGCGATGTCATCCTCATCGGCGCCGGCCACAACGGCCTGGTGTGCGCGAATTACCTGGCCAGGGCCGGCAGGAAAGTGCTGGTGGTCGAGGCGGCGGAGCGCCCCGGCGGTGGCGCGGCAAGCCGGGAATTCGCGCCCGGATACACCGTGTCTGCCTGCGCCCAGTGGCTGTACCAGTTGCACCCGGCGGTCTGTCGCGACCTGCAACTGGAGCGCCACGGCCTGCAGTGGGCGGCGCGGGACCTCGCCTCGATACTGCTGGACACCGGCGGCAGGCACTTGCGCCTGTTGGGTGCCGAGGTCGAGGGTGAGGGCATAAGCAGCGCGGATAGCGACGCCTGGCGATCATTCCATGCGCGCACCGGGAGGTATGCGAAGCTGCTGGCGAAAGTGTTTGAGCAGCGCCCGCCGCAGCTGGTGGAGTCCACGCTGCGGGATCGCCTCGCCCTGGCCGGACTTGGCCTGGGACTGAAAATGCTGGGCCGGGACGATATGAGCGATCTCATGCGGATCGTCCTTGGCAATATGTACGACCTGATGGAGGAGCATTTCGACAGTCCCCAGCTGCAAGCCCTGTTGAGTTTTGACAGCGTGCTGGGCTCACGCATGGGGCCGCGCACCCCCAACACGGTATTTGGCTACCTCTACCGCCGCAGCGGCGAAGCGTTCGGTTATGCCGGCGCGGCGCAGCTGCAGGGCGGCATGGGCGCCCTGGGGGAAGCCCTGGCCGCCAGCGCCCGCTCCCGCGGTGTCGAGATCAGGCTCGGCTCGCCGGTGGCCGGCATCGATATGTGCAATGGCCGGGCGGTGGGGGTGACCCTGGCATCGGGGGAGCAACTGGGGGCGCAGGTGGTGGTGTCCGCTGCCGACCCGGTGACCACGTTTTCGCGCCTGGTGGGCTATCGCAACATGGAAACCGGGATGGCGCGGCGCGTCAGCCAGGTGCGCTGCGCAGGCAACACGGCCAAGCTCCACCTCGCGCTTGAGGGCCCGCCTCGTTTTACCGGCCTCGACACCGCCGCCCTGGGCCAGCGCCTGGTCATTGCGCCGGACATGAACTACATCGAGCGCGCTTTCAACGCGGTGAAATACGGCGGTTACTCGGCTGACCCCGCCCTCGATATCAGCATACCCAGTATCCACGATCCGACGCTGGCTCCCGCCGGCGGCCATGTCCTGTCCGCCATCGTGCAGTATGCGCCCTATGCGCCGGCCGGCGGCTGGGAGGGTCCCGCCGCCGCGCCGCATGAGACCCACCGCGAGTGTTTTACCCGCCTGCTGCTGGACAAGCTGGCCCAGTACGCGCCGGGGATTCGCGAGCAGGTGGTGGCCTGCCAGTTGCTGACCCCGGCCGACCTGGAGCGGGACTTCGGCATGAGCGGCGGCCACTGGCATCACGGCGAGTTGAGTCTCGACCAGGTGCTGATGATGCGGCCCTTCCCGGGCGCGAGCCAGTATGCCAGCGGCCTGGACGGGCTCTACCTCTGCAGTGCGGGCTGCCATCCCGGGGGCGGCGTCATGGGCCTGGCGGGAAGAAATGCGGCCCGGGAAATTATCCGACGGGGGGCGGGGGCATGAAGCCGCAGAGCGACGCCAGCATGATGTTGCGCACGCCGTTCCACTCCCGGGTTGCGGCCGCCTGCGAGCTCAATGACTGGGGAACCTGGAAGGGCTATACCACGCCCCGGGCCTACACCGACATGGAGCTGGAGTACTTCGCCGTGCGCAGTACCGCCGGTGTGTTTGATCTTTCGCCCATGAACAAGTACCGCATCACCGGGCCGGATGCCGAGGCCTACCTGAATCGCCTGGTCACCCGCGATATCAGCAAGATCCGCGCCGGCCGGGTAGGCTACACGGTGTGGTGCAACGACGCCGGCCAGGTGATGGACGATGGCACGATTTTTCATCTGGGCGAAAACGATTACCGCCTGTGCGCCTTTGCCCGGGCGATCGATTGGCTGCACTGGTCGGCGCTCGGTTTTGACGTGACGGTTGCGGACGAGAGCATGGATGTCGCCGCGCTGGCGGTGCAGGGCCCCACCTCCTGCGCGGCGCTGCTGGCCATGGGTCTGCGCGGGCTGGAACTGCTCAAGCCGTTTGGCCTCGCCGCGTTTCCCTTCGAGGGCGACACCCTCACGGTGAGTCGCACCGGTTTCACCGGCGACCTCGGTTATGAACTGTGGATCGCTGCCGATAAGGCCGAGTTGTTGTGGGACCGCCTGTTCGCGGCGGGCCGCCCCTACCTGATCAAGCCCTTTGGCTCCGATGCGCTGGACCTGGCGCGGATCGAGGCGGGCTTCCTCCAGGCGGGAGTGGATTTCGTGCCGGCGGAATCCGCGGTGCGCAGCGGTCGCTCGCGCTCACCGTTCGAGCTGGGGCTGGGCTGGCTGGTGGATATGGGCAAGCCGGTGTTCAACGGCCGCAGGGCCCTGCTGCGCGAGCAGGCTGAGGGTTCGCGCTATCGCTTTGCGATGCTCGACGTGGATGGCAACAAGCCGGCCCACCACTCGTTCATTCTCAGCGGCG
>CAYTDW010000281.1:0-4635 GCA_964436585.1 uncultured Halioglobus sp.
CTATATCACCGGCGGCGGCTGCTCCGGCTTCCAGGACGGTTTCAGTTTCGAGGAAGCTGCCGCCGAGGATGATGCGGCCATAGAAAAGGATGGCGTGACCGTCCTGGTTGATCCCATGAGCTTCCAGTACCTGGTGGGTTCCGAGGTGGACTACACCGAGGGCCTCGAGGGATCCCGGTTTGTCGTCAACAATCCCAACGCCACCACCACCTGCGGCTGCGGTTCCTCCTTCTCCATTTAGCCGGCCGGAAAGATCCCGCCGAGAACCCGCGGCCCGTCGGCTCCCGTTACCGCAGGCGCATTGCCCGCAAGGCCCTTCAGGGTGCGGTGCGCCAGCCAGGCAAAAGTGACTGCTTCGACCCAATCGGGATCCATGCCGATGGCTGCGGTCGAGGCCAGGGCGGCTGGGGCCAGTCGCCGCCGCAGGCGATCCATCAGGTTGCTGTTATGGGCGCCCCCGCCGCACACATATACTTCCGTGACCTCGATACCGCTCTGCCTGATTGCCCTGCCGATGGTGACCGCCGTCAGCTCCGCGAGGGTGGCCTGCACGTCCATGGCTTCCAGCCCCGGGTTAGCCGCCAGGTGTTGATCCAGCCAGCGCAGGTTGAAAGCCTCCTTGCCGGAACTGCGCGGCCCGGACATGGCGAAAAAGGGGTGCGTGAGCAGGTTTGCGAGCAGTGCCTCCGAGACCGTCCCGCTGGCTGACCAGCGACCGTCGCGATCGAAATCCTGGCCGCGATGGCGCTGCACCCAGTGATCCAGCAGGGTGTTGCCTGGCCCGGTATCGAAACCCATGAGCAGATCCGGTCCCCGCAGCAGGCTGGCGTTGGCGATGCCGCCGATATTGACCACGGCCCGGTTTACGCCCGGCTTTGCGAAAGCCGCGGCATGAAAGGCCGGAGCCAGGGGGGCACCCTCACCGCCTGCCGCAATATCCCGGCGGCGGAAATCGGCAACGGTGGTGATGCCTGTGGCTTCGGCAATGGTATTGGGATCCCCCAGTTGCAGGGTGAAGCTGTCCGGCCCGGCGCCGGCGGAAGGGGGTCGGTGGCGAATTGTCTGGCCGTGACTGCCGATGGCCTGGACCTGGTCCGGGCGTCTGCCCGACTTTGCCAGCAGCGCCAGCGCGGCGGCGGCAAACAACCTGCCCAGTTCACGGTCCAGCGGACCCATGCGCTCAATCTCGTCTGTTCCGGAATGGCTGATATCGGCTATGCGCTGCCTGATGGGTCCAGGCAGCTCGTGCTGGTGGGTGGCGATCAGAGCAAGCTGCCCGCCATGGCAGCTGACCAGCGCGCTGTCGATGCCATCGACACTGGTGCCCGACATCAAACCGATGAACAGGGCGCTTTCCATGGGTGCGGTCAGTTGTTTGCTGTGTCCGGTTTGTCTGCGTTGTTCAAAGCCAGTTGGTTGTCAGAACGCAGGGAGGCCAGTTGCAGCGAGCTCTGGCGTATGCTTTGCCGGAAGGCGGCCAGATCCGCACGGGGAATGGTACTGGCCTTGGGCAGCGTCTTGGCGATGGTGCGCGGGTCCCGGTGCACGCCGTCAACCAGAAATTCGTAGTGCAGGTGAGGGCCCGTGGCGGCTCCGGTAGAGCCGACCGTGCCGATAACCTGGCGCTGGGTCACACGATCCCCTTCCTTAACCATGCGCTTGTTGAGATGCAGGTAGTGTGTGACGTGCTGGTCGCTGTGCTTGATATAGACGTAATTGCCGTTGGTGCCTTTGTAGCCTGACTTGATGACCCGGCCGTCACCGGCGGCGTATACCGGCGTCCCGGTGGGAGCGGCATAATCTGTACCGCGGTGGGGGCGAATGGTCTTGTAGATGGGGTGCATGCGTCTCAGGTTGAAGTCTGAACTGATTCGGGTGAAATCCAGGGGTGCGAGCAGGAAAGTCTTGCGCAGGCTGACGCCGTCTTCATTGTAATAACTGGCCTCCCCGCTCGCATCCACGTAGCGGAAGGCGTTGAAGGTTTTGCCCTGGTTGGTGAAGGAAGCCGCCAGGATGGCGCCGTCAGCATATTTTTCGTCACCGACGTAGAGCTCCTCATAGACCACGTGGATGGTGTCCCCCTGGCGCGGGTCCTGCACAAAATCGATAACACCACCAAAAATATTTGCCAGTTCCATTATCGTGGTGTGGGAAAGTCCCGCCTCCCGGCCCGCGAGAAACAGGGATGAGGTGATCTTTGCGCTTGCCCACGACTCCCTCGCCTCGGGGGTACGGCTTACAAGCTCGCTGGTGAAACCAGTTTCACCTTTGCGGTAGACAATGGTTTCCAGTGGCGACTTGACCATGCGTACCGCCGCCAGCGCGCCGGAGTCATCGGCCTGGAATGAGATTACCTGGCCCGGATAGATGCGGGCGAGCTCTCCGCCTGATGCAGCTTCGCTCACAACTTGATGGACGTCCCGTTTATCGAAGCCGGCCCGCTGGAAAATCAGGGCCAGGTTGTCGCCGCGCTTGACGACCTGTTCTATCCAGGGCTGACCGGCTGGCTCGACTTCCGGTCCTGGTGTCGGCGGTGGATCGGTGAGATTGAGCTGGAATTCAGAAAGGGGGGGTTTGGTTACCAGCCATAGGTCCCTGGAGCGAAACGTATCTTCCAGTTGCAACTCGGTCCGCGGGGAATCTTCCAGGGGAATTTGCCTTGCCTCGGATGAGTGCAATACCAGGCCGCTTGCGAAACAGGTGACCAGTGCCGCACCGGCCATGATGCCTTTGCCGGGGAGAATAAATCGTGGCAAAGACCTGTCTTCTCTGCGAAAGGCGGCAACCCTCCGCGGTTCCTTTATAGCTGGTGGCATGTCCCCAGTGTTCCGTATTATCTGCTTAGGGCCCGAGTATAGTAAAAAATACACAAAAACCAAAGCCAAAACATGACTTGCGCAGGATCGTTGTTGTATGGTTGGCGCCCCCCAATGGCCCCCGCGCCGACGCACAAGTGAGAGTCTGAATGAGCAGCGCCCTACTCGATGACCTCCGTGCTCGTGGTTTGATCTTCCAGATAGCGGGAGAGGCCGACTTTCTCACCTGGCTAGATGGTGGGGTGCGTACGCTGTATTGCGGCTTTGATCCCACGGCGGACAGTCTTCATATAGGTTCGCTGGTGCCGCTGTTAATGCTGCGTCGGTTCCAGCTTGCCGGGCACAGGCCGCTGGCCCTGGTTGGGGGGGCCACGGGCCTGATCGGCGACCCGAGCTTCAAATCCCAGGAACGGCAGCTGAACACCCGCGAGGTGGTGGATGGGTGGGTTGAAAGGCTGAAGTCCCAGGTTGCCCGTTTCATCGAATTTGGTTGCACAGAGACTGCGGCGGAGGTGGTAAATAACCTCGATTGGACCGCGAACATGGATGTGCTGACGTTCCTGCGGGATGTCGGCAAGCATTTTTCAGTCAACGCCATGATCCAGAAGGAGTCGGTCAAGCAGCGTATCGAGCGCGATGGCAGCGGCATCAGCTACACGGAATTCAGTTATATGGTCCTCCAGTCCTTCGATTTCGCGGAGTTGAACAGGCGCTTCGGCTGCGGTCTGCAGATTGGCGGGTCTGACCAGTGGGGCAATATAACTGGCGGTATCGATCTCACGCGACGGATGAATGGCAACCAGGTGTTCGGCCTCACCATGCCCCTTATCACCAAGGCGGATGGCACCAAGTTCGGCAAAACCGAGTCGGGCACGATCTGGCTGGATCCGGCGCGCACCTCTCCCTATGCGTTTTACCAGTACTGGTTGGGAACAGCGGATGTTGATGTCTACAAGTTCTTGAAATACTTCACTTTTCTGGAAGTGGCCGAAATCGACGCACTGCAGGAGGCCGATGCCCTGAGGCAGGGCAAACCGGAGGCGCAGTCCGTGCTGGCAAAGGAGGTTACCCGGCTGGTACACGGGGAGGAAGGGCTTGCGGGGGCCGAGCGGATTTCCGATGCGCTGTTCAGCGGGTCGATCGGGGCGTTGTCGGAGGACGATGTCCTGCAACTGCGGCAGGATGGACTGCCGGCATCGACACTGGGGCGAGCGAATTTTCCCGAGACCCTCACCCAACTGCTGGTTGATGCCGGCATGGCCGTATCCGGCAAACAGGTAAAGGATGCCCTGGGCCGGGATGCGGTCACCGTCAATAACCACTCGGTAGGCTGGAGCCAGAACACCGAATTAGCGGCGTGTTTCGAGTCATCCCGGGCCTTGTTCGGCCGCTTTTTCCTGGTTCGGCTCGGCAAGAAAAAGTACCACCTGTTTGAGATCGGCTGAATGGTCCGGTGGCAACACTTGTTTCCCGAGACGGGCACAAATGTACCTATGCGGATTTTCCTGCCAAAGGACTTGCGCCGGAAATGCCGGCTGCGTATAGTTCGCCTCCCTTCGCTTTGGCGCAACTTCCCGGGGCCGGTTTTATTGGCCAGAAAGCCGATCACTTTCAAGTGATTAGGCCTGGAATGTTGAGTCAAAGCTGAAGTGATAGCTGGCAATCGGGAGCTGCAAAATAAGCCCTTGCCAAGCCGATGGCGATCGGTATAATACGCGTCCGCACTTCGGGCTATCCCCAAGAGCGAGACTCATCCCTGGCGGTTGGGTGTTATTTAACAGTCAAATGAAGACAGATGTGTGGGCACTTGTTGGGATAG
>CAYTDW010000282.1:0-4624 GCA_964436585.1 uncultured Halioglobus sp.
CTATCCCCATCCGCCGCATCAGCGTCTTCACATGCCGGCGGCCGATCTTGCACCCCTCGGTGGCCAGCAGGCCTCGCAACATCCGCGAACCGGCGAACGGGAACTCCAGATGCAGCCGGTCGAGGCGCCGCATGATCGCGAGGTCGGCGTCCGGCACCGGACGCGGCAGGTAGTAGACGCTGCCGCGGCTGATGCCCACCACCTCCGCCTGCCGGGTGATCGGCAGATCGTGCGCGCGGTCGATCATCGCTTTGCGCTCAGCAATCCCGCCTTGGTGAGCGCGCCTTCTAAAAAATCGTTTTCCAGCGTCAGCTCTCCGATTTTGGCGTGGAGTATTTTCAGATCCACCGGTGGTTCCTTGGAATGATTGCCGCCTTCAAACACTTCAGCTGATCGCTCAAGCAGATGGGTTTTCCATTGGGCAATCTGATTGGGATGGACATCGAACTTTTGTGCCAGTTCGGCCATTGTCTGTTCGCCCCTGAGGGCAGCCAGTGCCACTTTGGCCTTGAATTGAGGTGAGTGGTTGCGGCGTGGTCGTTTTGCCATGATTGGTTCTCCTGATTACGGGTATTATCATACCGATGTCAGGCAGCCAATCCACTTATGGGGTTGTTCAAATTTCCGGGGCCACTTCTATCTCACTGGGTAATGCAGTTACTTCCACACACCAAGGGCTGATTGCCTATCATTTTGTCAGGATGACGTGGGTATGCGCGGGCCATCCAAAAAATGCATATCCAGCGATCGATAGGCGTTTTTGTAATGCCGTACCAGAGTATTACCGGGAACTGGACTACTGTGGTTTTCAACCAGTTTTCTTAAGGCTCGCCAACGAGCACTCAACCTGACCACTGTTGATTTGCACCTAAAACTGATTCGCTGCCGGCGGCCGCTTATGAAGCCTGCGTACCTGGGCTATACTGCACCGCGCGAAGGGTGGCTTCACGGGGCAATGGTGAGCAAAGTTTCGGACAAAGGCAGGCAGAGTTGGGTGGCCGTCGAGGGCAGCGCCTATCCCCTGGGGGCGACGTGGATCGCCCGGGAGCAGGCCTACAACTTCGCCCTCTACTCCAAGCATGCTACCAGCGTCGCCCTGCTGTTATTCGCCCCGGACGATGCAACCACGCCCGTGCTCAGGGTCGATCTCGATTACCGGGTCAACAAGTCCGGGCGCATCTGGCATTGTCGCCTGCCGCAGCGGGACCTGCGTGGCGCGCGCCACTACGCCTACTGCGTCGATGGCCCGAGCGGCGGCAGCGGCTACGACCTGCACGCCTTCGACCCGGACAAGCTGCTGCTGGACCCTTACGCGAAGCAGGTCTTTTTCCCCGCGGCGTTTGATCGCGAGGCCGCCAGGCGCCCCGGCTCGAACAGGGGCAGGGCGCCCCTGGGTGTGCTCCTCGAGGAGCATGCGGAGTTTGACTGGGGTGACCAGCAGGCGCCGTTTCACGAGCACGACCTGGTGATCTACGAAATGCACGTCCGCGGCTTTACCCGCAACCCCAACAGTGGCGTCGCGGCCCCGCGGCGCGGCACTTTTCTCGGGGTGATCGACAAGATTCCCTATCTGCAGGAGCTGGGCGTCACCGCGGTGGAATTGCTGCCGGTACACCAGTTCGACCCCCAGGAGGGCAATTACTGGGGTTATATGACCCTGAATTTTTTCGCGCCCCACGCCCAGTACGCCAGCCACCCGGACCGGGCGCTGCAGGAGTTCCGGCAGATGGTGAAGGCCCTGCACGCGGCGGGCATCGAGGTGCTGCTGGACGTGGTTTTCAACCATACCGCCGAGGGCGACCAGTTCGGTCCCTGCTACAGCTACAAGGGCATCGACAACAGCACCTATTACATTACCAGCGGCGACCCGGCGGATCCTTACCGCAACTTTTCGGGCACCGGCAATACCCTGCACTGCCAGAACCGCTATGTCAGCCGCATGCTGCTCGACAGCCTGCGCTCCTGGGTGCAGCTGGGCCATGTCGACGGTTTCAGGTTCGACCTCGCCTCGGTATTCAACCGGCACAGGGACGGTTCGGTCACCATCGACGACTCGCCCATGGTGTCCGCCATCCGCGCCGATCCGGTGTTGGGCGGGGTTCGCCTGATTGCCGAGCCCTGGGATGCGGCGGGTCTTTACCAGCTTGGCGGCACCTTTCCCGGCCGGCGCTGGTTGCAGTGGAACGGCAAGTTTCGGGATGACCTGCGCCGCTTCGTCAAGGGCGACCCGGGTCTCGTGCCCGCGGTGATGCGCCGGCTCTATGGCAGTGACGACGTCTTTCCGGACGACCTTCCCAATGCCTGCCACCCCTACCAGAGCGTCAATTATGTGAATTCCCACGACGGCTTCACCCTGTACGACCAGGTGGCCTACAACGAGCGGCACAACGAGGACAACGGCGAGGCCAATCGCGATGGCCACGCTGACAATTACAGCTGGAACTGCGGCTGGGAGGGCGATGAGGGCGCGCCGCCGGCGGTCATCCGCCTGCGCCGGCAGCAGGCGAAAAACTTCTGCTGCATGGTGATGCTGGCCAACGGCACACCGATGTTCTGCGCCGGTGATGAATTCCTCAACACCCAGTTCGGCAATAACAACCCCTACTGCCAGGACAACGAAATTTCCTGGCTGGACTGGCGCCGGCTGGAGCAGAACCGGGATTTCTTCCGCTTCTTCAGCAGGATGATCGCTTTCCGCAAGAGCCACCCGACCCTCGCCCGCAGCCGGTTCTGGCGTGAGGACGTGCGCTGGCACGGCACCGGGGCCGACATCGACATGTCTTTCGAATCGAGGCAGCTGGCGTTCTACCTGGATGGCGCGGCGGAGGACGACGCCGACCTGTATGTGATGATCAACGCCGGGTGGCAGGATGCGATCTTCAGCCTGCAGCAACCCGAGCTGCGCGGCTGGCAGCTCGCGATTGATACCAGTCGCGCCAGCCCCGACGATTTTCTCGATCCCGGGCAGGCGCTGCCCCTGCGCTCAAGAGAACTCCCGGTGGCGGCCCGCTCCCTGGTGGTCCTGGTGCGGCCGCGGCATTGAGCGCAGTGCCCGCGGTAAATCCGGCAGGCGCCGGCCAGCGTAAGTTCTTTACAGTTCTTCACCCGCAGTTGACAGCAAACTAAGCTACCATGGTGCCCCTCACCGGTCCTGCAGTCGCCCCGTGGTTCGCCGCGCCGCCTGGCTGGGCCATTTCAACGGAATCCGGAAGCGACCGATGCAGAACAAATGGATAGGGCGCCTGCTGCCCCTGCTGATACTGGTCGCCGCGGCGCTCATCGCCGTGGCACTGGTCAGGAGCCGCCCGGAACTGCCGCAGCGCGAAAGCCTGCCGAAGGTTCCCCTGGTGGAGGTGATGACCGCGCAGCCCGGCCTGGTGGCGGTGGCTGTTCACTCCCGCGGGACGGTCGCGGCCAGCAAGACTATCGATCTGGTCACCGAGGTGTCCGGCAAAGTCACCTGGGTGGCGCCGGAGTTTGTGGCCGGTGGCGCGGTCGCGAAAGGCACGACCCTGTTGCGAATCGATCCCATCGACTATGAAGTGGCCCGCTCGGTGGCGCAGGCCGACCTGGCCAGCGCGAAACTGTCCCTGGCGGAAGTGCAGGTGGTGGTGAAGCGGGCCGCGATCGAGGCGGCCGAGGCCAGGGTGCGCGCGGCGCAGGACCGGCTGCGCCAGGCGGAAGCGGACCTCGCAAATACGGTAATCGTGGCGCCTTTCGATGCCGTCATCGACAGCCGGCAGGTCGACCTCGGCCAGTTTGTGCAGGCGGGGTCGCCGCTGATGCGGCTGCTGGGCACCGAGCTGGTGGAGGTCAGGTTGCCCCTGCTGGCGGCGGATGTGCCGTTCACCCGCCATGGCCAGATGGCCGATGGCAGCTGGCCCCAGGCCACGCTCACCGCCCGCTTCGGGGATATCGAGCGCAGCTGGCCGGCGCGGCTGGCGCGCCTGGAACAGCGGGTGGATGCGCAGACCCGGGTGTTCTACCTGGTGGCCCAGGTGGAGGCGCCCTACGACGCCAGCCGCCACCCCTGGCCCCTGTCGGTGGGCCTCTTTGTCGAGGCCGAGATCCGGGGTATCGAGATTCCCAATGCCACCCGCATACCGCGCTCCGCGCTTTATGACGGCGATTCGGTGTTTGTGCTGGAGCAGGGCAGCATGCGCAGGCGAGCGGTGACGGTGCTGCGCCGGGAGCAGGACAGCGTCATTGTCGGCGCGGGCCTGGCCGCCGGGGACCAGCTGATCCTGTCGCGCCTGGATATCATGGCGGACGGCATGCCCGCGGCAGCGGCGGCGCCTTAGGAGAAGACGCTGACATGTACCCGATGCGCGAGAGCGGAATCATCGCCTGGATGGCAGGCAACCCGGTGGCGGCCAACCTGTTGATGCTGGTGGTGATGGTGGGCGGCCTGGCCTCAGTGGACGGCATCACCAAGGAGGTCTTTCCCAGCTTTCCCTCGGAGGTCCTGACCATCACCGTGCCCTACCCGGGCAGTTCGCCGGAGGAGGTGGAAGAGGGCATCGTGCGCAAGATCGAGGAGGCGATCCAGGACGTGGCCGGGGTCGACGAGATTATCTCGGTGGCGCAGGAGGGCGTGGGGGTAGTGACCGTGCTGCTGGAGCCG
>CAYTDW010000283.1:0-4620 GCA_964436585.1 uncultured Halioglobus sp.
ACAGTTTTTCAGGGTGTTGATAACGCAGTGCCTTGCTTCGTGCCCTGCTGGCCCGGTTCGGGCTTGCATGAACGGATACTTTTCAGCAGGGCGGCGTGCGCACTGATCCGACTGGGCAGGCTGAGCTGACCTGCCGGGGTTTCAAATACCAGCACCGTGCTCGCCGCGGGACCTGCCTGCGCCAGTCCGTCGACGACAACTGAATCGGCAGCCATCAGCTCGTCAATCGAACTGTCGATGACCGGACCAATGATTCCGTTATTGATGACTTCACCGAAACGGGTCTCGCCGCTCATCTTGAGCGGGATGCCGCTTTCCCGCAGGGTGTGCACCGCGGCCAGTGCGAGCGGGTCGGCGCTACCCAGCTTTCCCTGGGAGTAGACATAGCCCTCGTTGATGAGGTTGTCCTCATGCAGGTCGATGCTGGCCGCAGGTGGGTATTGCGCGGAGTGTTTTAATATATAGCGTGTGATGGCATCCGCTTCCACACTGGAGGCAGAGCCTGCTCGGGGTCGGTCCGGGTTTTTCGGATCTGCCAGCAGGTGTGAGGAATCCCCGACGCTTTGTCCCTCGATCGTCTCCGAGTAACTGGGCATATTGAGATAGCGCCAGTTATTGACGTAGCCCTGCGGGTTATTCAATGGCAGCAGCACCACCGCCTGCCGCTCACCCAGTGCCGCTATGGCGTCAATCGCTTCTGCTATCGCATTGGGCCCCGCCGGTTCCTCGCCGTGAATTCCGGACAGAATCCAGCACGCATCCCCGCCCTGGGGGCTGCGCAGTGCAATGACGGGCAGTGCGTAGGCTCGTCCCGGTGGTTGCGACTGGATGATGATATCGAGCTGCCAGCCTCTTTCGATCAGCGAGGTGTAGGCCTGGTAGAGTTTTTCGACCGGTTGTCTGCCGTCCGGATAGGTGGCGATACCCTCCGGCAAATCAAGGCTCATTGCGAGTACTGCAGTTGAAAACAGCGCGAATATGCCCGCGGTGATTGCCGCGGGAAAGCAGCGGAACCTCATCATTGGTCAAGCCGCCGGTAGTGTCTCAGCCAATACTGCAATTGGTCATGGGGTATCGCTTTGGCGTAGTGACCAGCTTCGCCCTCCATGTCACGGGCGGCAACCATGGCGTTGGTGATGGCTTCCTCCGTGGCCTGCACCACGGCACCGAAAAGCGGATCCATGTGTTCGTTGCCCAGCATCGACACCTGCTGCAGACCGGTATGGCCCGCCGGATTGCCTGTGCCAAAGGCGACAAAAATATCCCCCGATCCGTTGCCGGCGATAGATCCCATACGTCCCAGGCCCAGGCTGGCCCGCTTTGCCATGCGTTTGAGTTGATGTGGCAACAGGGGCGCATCGGTGGCCACGATGATAATGATGGAGCCGGTCTCTCCGGCTTGTGGGTCCTCTTCGGTGTAGACCCGGTGCTCACGCATGTGCCGGCCGACGGGTACGCCGGTAATGCTCAGGCCATCGCGCATGCCATGGTTGGCCTGCACCAGCACCCCTACCGTGTAGGCACGACCCAGGATATCGACAACGCGGGATGCAGTGCCGATTCCGCACTTGTACTCATGACAGACCATCCCGGTGCCACCGCCGACACTGCCCTCGGGAACCACCCCGCCGCTGGCAGCTTCAAGCGCCGTCTCGGCATGCCGGGCCTGCACATGAAAGCCGTTGATGTCGTTGAGATGGCCGTCCCAGGTCTCAGTCACCAGGGGTAGAGACCAGGTATAGCCGCTGGCGTCGGGGCCCGCGGCGCGGATGCGCCAGGCGATGGTGGCGTCACGCACGGTGCCCACACTATGGGTGTTGGTGAGCATGACCGGGCCCTCCAGCAGGCCGGACTCCGCCACCCAGGCGCTGCCGGTCATCTCGCCGTTTCCATTGAGAGCGAACGTCGCGGCCATCACCGGCTCCATCAGGCTATCCCGGCCCCGTGGCAGTATGGCGGTGATGCCGGTACGTACGGCGTGGCCATCGGCTGTATCCGCGATCACCGTGCTGTGGCCGACTGTCACCCCCGCCACATCGGTGATGGCATTGAGCGGCCCTGGAATCCCGTCGAACTGGATGCCCAGGTCGCGCGCGCGTTGGGCATGCACCGACAGGGCTGCCGTGCACAGCAGGACAGCAATGAATAGTCGCCTGGTCACCTTGATTCCCTGCAGCATTTCAGGCCTCACCAACCAAAGGGGTGATTCGAATATGGAACAGACCAAAGATAATTGCGATAACCGGGGTCAACAGGTTGAGAAACGCGTATGGCAGATAGTCCAGGGTTGCTACACCCAGGGTCGCCGCCATGAAGGCGCCACAGGTATTCCACGGTACCAGCGCTGAGGTCATGGTGCCGGCATCCTCCAGTGTTCGGGAAAGATTCTCCGGCGCCAGGCCGCGGCGCTTGAACTCCATCTGGTACATGCGTCCCGGCAGCACAATAGAGATGTATTGGTCGGCGGCGATTATATTCATGCCAATGCAGGTAAGTACCGTGGTGAAAACCAGGGAGCCGGTGCCGTGCACGCGCCTTAATGCTGTGATAACTATCCGACGTAGAAATCCCGTATGCTCCATGACTCCACCAAAACACATGGCTGCAATGATCAGCCAGATGGTGTTCAGCATACTGCTCATGCCGCCGCGAGACAGGAGTTGGTCCAGTGTGGGATCGCCAGTACTGGCGGTGTAGCCGGTACTGACCGACATCCACAGGGCTTTGATCACCGCAACCTGGCTGGAAAGGGTGCCAGAGCTATCTCCGAACAGCCGACTGCCTTCGTTCTGGTAGAACACGGCGATAACACATCCGGCGACTGCACCGAAAACAATCGTGGGTAAGGCGGGAACCCTTCCCAGGGATAATCCCAGTAATAGCAGCAGGGGTAAAAATACCGGCCAGCCCAGGGCGTAGTGTTGTTCCAATAATGCACGCGCGGTAACAATGGCAGTTTCGCCCGTACCTGCGTTTTCTCCGCCCCATCCCAACCAGGTAAACAGGCCGAGCGCGATTGCAAAGGCGGGGACGGTAGTCCAGAACATATGTTTGATGTGCACAAACAGGTCGACACCCACCATGGCGGGGGCAAGGTTGGTAGTATCGGACAGCGGGGACATTTTATCGCCGAAGTAGGCGCCCGAGATGACAGCGCCGGCGGTAATTTCAATCGATAGGCCAAAAATACTGGCAATCCCGATTAAAGCCAAACCGACTGTCCCCGCAGTGGTCCATGAACTTCCTATGGCTATTGAAACCAGTGCGCACAACAACATTGCGGCGGGATAGAACCACGCCGGGTCCAGTACCCCGAGCCCGAGATGGATAATCGCGGGTGCCGTACCCGCAAGCATCCAGCTGCCGATGAGGGCGCCTATCATCAGTAGAATGAGACAGGCTTTCATGGCGAGCATAATGCCGTCTACCAGCGCTTGCTCGAGCTCCGCCCACGACTGCCCACGAAAAATTCCAAGCAGCGTGGCCACTGCCGCGGCGACCATCAAGCCGATCTGGTTGGGCCCGGAAGAGGCGTCATTCCCGAAAAGATTGACCGCGGTTGCCAGTAAAGATACCAGGACTAAAAGCGGAAGGATCGCCATCCATAAAGGAATGGTGTCAACATCAACCGCGAATTGCGCGGTGGCTCTTCTCATGAGGCTACTCCCGCCTGCATACCTGCCAGGAATCGGGTGAGATTGCCAGCCAGTTCCTCACAGGGGTAGCCACCTTCCTGGACGATTACGGTCGGCGGGCGCAGCCGGCTGGCGATGGTCTGGCCGATTGCGCCGTAGCCGTCGCTGCTTATGCTGAGCCCGGCGATCGGGTCACCTTCAAATGTATCCAGACCCAGTGCTATCACCAGCGCATCAGGCGCAAATGACTCAATTCTCGCGAAGGCTTCCTCCAGTGTTTCGAGGAACAGCTTATCGCCGCTGCCCCGGGGTAGCGGCAGGTTCAAATTATAGCCAAGTCCGGCACCCGTACCGCGCTCCGCGGCATGGCCCCAGAAAAACGGATAAAAGCGCACAGGATCGGCGTGTAATGACACGGTCAATACATCAGCGCGATGATAGAAGATCGACTGGGTGCCATTGCCGTGGTGCAAGTCTATATCGAGAATCGCAACTGATCGATATTTTTGCAGCAGCTGTTCTGCGGCAATGGCCGTGTTGTTCAAATAGCAGAATCCGCCGGCGATATCGGCTCCTGCATGATGGCCGGGAGGTCGCGACAGGGCGTACGCCATAGGTTCGCCCGCCATCACGATCTCGCTGGCGTGGATGGCTGACCAGGCACTGGCGACTGCGCTTCCCCAGGTATCGGCGCCGATAGGGGCCGAAGCGTCCGCCATGTGGTAGCCCGCCTGGGCCACAACCGAGGCGGGGTAGACACCATCGCGATTGGTGGGATGAATGTTGGGGGTGACCTCGCTGGCGGCTCCCGCAATGCGACTCCAGCGCCTGTGGGCATTGCTGAGAAAGGCCAGGTACTCCGGGGTGTGCACGCGGGCGATGGCGGCCAGACCATAGTCGTGTGGCTCGGTTCGTTCCAGGCCGGCTGCCAGCGCCCCCTCCAGTAATCGGTCGATCCGGTCGGGGGACTCGGGGTTGGGTTGGC
>CAYTDW010000284.1:0-4617 GCA_964436585.1 uncultured Halioglobus sp.
GGGAGACCTGGGATTACACCGCCACCCAGCACATCATGCTGGCGGACCTGGATATCGATGGCAAGACGCGCAAGGTACTGATGCAGGCCCCCAAGAACGGCTTTTTCTACGTGCTGGACCGGGTGACGGGTGAATTGATATCGGCGGAAAAGTACGGTGTGGTGAACTGGGCCACGCACGTGGACATGGCCACCGGGCGGCCGGTGGAAACGCCCGATGCACGGGTGTTTGACGGCAAGAGGGTGTCGCTTCCCAGCAACGCCGGTGCGCACAACTGGTCTCCCATGGCCTACAACCCGGCCGCCGGGCTGGTGTACATACCGACGCTGACGTTCCCGATCACCTTCCTGGCCCCCACCGAGGAGAAGGACATGAAACCCGGGCAGGGCAAGTGGAATGTAGGCTTCGACCGCATGGGCGGCGTGCCTCCGAAGATTCCCAACCTCGGGGAGATTCTGGACACCCAGTTTTTTGGCCAGCTGGTGGCCTGGGATCCGCTGCGGCAGGAGGCGCGCTGGAAGGCGCCGGCGGGCCGTGCGGCGCTCGGCGGCGCCCTGAGCACGGCGGGAGGACTGGTGTTCGCCGGTGCGAAAGATGACCAGCTGCTGGCCTACGATGCCTTTACCGGCGAGGAGCTGTGGGCGACCACCACTGGCAATATCGCCGCGGCGCCCATCACCTATGCCTTGGACGGTGTGCAGTACATCGCCATCGCCCAGGGCTTCGGCGGCGGCTTCGCCGCGGAGGGAGGGCCGGTAGCCCACGATTGGGGCGCGAAAAACATGTCGCGGATCATGGTCTACACGCTGGGTGGCAAAGCCGACCCGCCGCCGCCGCGCACCGATACCCTGGTGATGCCGCAGCCGGCGCCGGTGACGGCAGCGGCCGAGGTGGTGGCACGCGGTGAGGTGGTGTACCACCGCCACTGCGGTTACTGTCATGGCGACGGCCTGCGCACCGGCGGGGTGACACCCGACCTGCGCTGGTCATCTGCCCAGGTGCATGCCAGCTGGCAGGACATCGTGCTCGGCGGCGCGCTGCGATCGCGGGGCATGGTGAGCTTCAGTGACCATGTCAGCCCGGAAGATGCCGAGGCGATCCGGCAGTATGTGCTGGCAGAGGCCAATCGCCGTTACCGGGAACTACACCCGGCGCCGGACGCCAGCAATGACTGACAGCGAACTGTGGCGCCGGGCTGCCGCCGCTATTCACTGGTACCAGGCCCCGGCCACGCTGCTGGATGACAGCAATCCCCCGTTCTACCGCTGGTACCCGGACGGCGTGACCAATGCCTGTTACAACGCCGTGGACCTGCACGTGGAACAGGGGCGGGGAGGGCAGCTGGCGCTGATCTACGACAGCCCGGTCACCGCGACCCGCCGCAGTTACACCTTCGGCCAACTGCTCGATGCGGTGTCCCGGTTCGCCGGCGTGCTGGCCGGCCAGGGGGTGGTGAAGGGCGACCGGGTCATCGTCTACATGCCCATGGTGCCCGAGGCGCTGATTGCCATGCTCGCCTGCGCCCGCATCGGCGCCATCCACTCGGTGGTATTTGGCGGCTTTGCGAGCAATGAACTGGCGGTGCGTATCGACGACGCGACCCCCAGGCTGATCGTGTCCGCGTCCTGTGGTGTTGAGCCCAACCGGGTGGTCGCCTACAAGCCCCTGCTGGACGAGGCGATCAGGCTGGCCCGCCACAAGCCCGACCGCTGCATCATCCTGCAACGCCCGGCGCAGGAGGCCTCCATGGTGGCGGGCCGGGACCTGGACTGGGCGACCGCCACCGCGGCCGCGACCCCGGCACCCTGCGTGCCGGTCAGGGCCACCGACCCGCTGTATATCCTGTACACCTCCGGCACCACCGGAGCGCCCAAGGGCGTGGTGCGTGATACCGGCGGCAGTATTGTCAGCCTCAAGTGGAGCATGACCCATATTTATAATGTGCACCCGGGCGAGGTATTCTGGGCGGCCTCGGATGTGGGCTGGGTCGTCGGCCACTCCTATATCGTCTACGGCCCCCTGTTCAACGGCAATACCACCCTCATGTACGAGGGCAAGCCGGTGGGCACGCCGGACCCCGGTGCCTACTGGCGGATTATCAGCGAGTACGATGTGAAAGTGCTGTTCACCGCTCCCACCGCGTTTCGCGCCATCAGGAAAGAAGACCCCCGGGGCGAGCACTTGGCGAGGTACGACCTCTCGGGGTTTCGCGCGCTGTTCCTGGCCGGTGAGCGCTGCGACCCCAATACCCTGGGGTGGGCCCGGGAGCAACTGCAGGTGCCGGTGATCGACCACTGGTGGCAGACCGAGACCGGCTGGTCCATCTGCGCCAACTGCCTGGGTATCGAGCAGCTGCCGATCGTGCCGGGATCACCGGCGCGCCCGGTGCCCGGGTACGACGTGCAGGTGCTGGACGCTGACGGCAACCGGGCGGCGGCGGGAGAAATCGGTGCCCTCGTCATCAAGTCGCCGCTGCCCCCCGGTACTTTCACCACGTTGTGGAATGCCGATGATCGCTATGTGAAGGCGTATTTCAGCAGGTTTGCCGGCTATTACGAAACGGGAGACGCGGGCTACATCGACGCCAATGGCTATGTGTTTGTCATGGCCCGCACCGACGACGTGATCAATGTGGCCGGCCACCGCCTCTCCACTGGCGCGATGGAAGAAGTGCTGGCGGATCACCCGGATGTAGCCGAGTGCGCGGTGATCGGGGTGGCCGATGAGATGAAAGGCCAGTTGCCGCTGGGGCTGCTGGTGCTGAATGCCGGGGTGAACCGCGACCCGGCGCTGATCGTGGCCGAGGCGATCGCCCTGGTGCGCGAACGCATCGGGCCGGTGGCCGCGTTCAAGTTGTGCGCGGTGGTGGATCGCCTTCCCAAGACGCGATCGGGTAAGATACTGCGCGGTACCATGCGCAGTATCGCCGACGGCACTTCCTGGACCATGCCGGCTACCGTCGACGATCCCGCGACCATCGGTGAAATCACCACCACCCTGCGACAGCTCGGATTAGCTGATAATGCGTAAAGGCCTGGCGGTTCTGGCGGCACTCCTGCCGATCATTTTGGGCGCGCTGTTGCTCGGGGCCTGCAGCTGCGGCTTCGATTGCAACAACGAGGACACCCGCGGCACGACACAGTTGACCCTGGGCCTGTCCGATGCCCTGCCGGAAGATCTCAGGCAGGTCGTGCTGGAGATCGACAGTATCAGCTTCCGGCGCACCGGCGCCGATGACGTAATTGTCGAGCGTTTCACCATACCCGCGCTCAACCTGGCGTCCGCCGATACCTTCCAGATCGACCTGTTGCAATACCGCGGTCGCAACCAGCTGGTCGTGATAACCGGGCTGGAGCTCCCCGCGGCAAACTACAACCAGGTACTGATCAGGGTGCTCGGGGGCGATGTCAATCGGTCCTATGTGCAGCGCGCTGACGACACCTTCAGGGAACTGTCCGTTACCGGCGGCGTCCTCAGCGTTCCCGGCGCCAACTTCGCCCGCGGCGAGCAGGCCTATACCCTGGAATTCGGCCTTGCCCAGTCGCTGCAGCTGCAGTCTGCGGGTTCAAGCTACCTGATGTCGGCCCAGGGCATCCGGCTGGAGAACAATGCCACCGCCGCGAGCCTGTCGGGACGGGTCGACAGCAGCCTGTTCGACGCGGTTGCTCCCTGCAGCGAGAAGGCCGATCCCGCCGAGGGTAATCGCATCTACCTGTACCAGGGCGGCCCCCAGTCCGGCAGGCGCCTGGGGGATGTCTTCAACAGCGACAGCGCCACTACCGTCCCCGCCGATGTGCTGGCACCGTTCGCGGTGGCCTCGCTGGTGCAGAATGCCCTGAGCGCCAACTGGGAGTATGTGTTCGGCTTCCTGCCGGCAGGGGACTACACCCTGGCCTTCGCCTGCAATAGCGCGGCGGATGAATCGGTCGATTACAACGCCCTGGTGGTGCCCCAGCCGGCCAACCAGGTGTATCCGGTGACGCTGGACTCCGGCAGCGCCGTGGTCTGCGACCTCACACCTGCTGGCGAGTGTTGATCACCGCCGGTTCGGCCAGCAGGTCCAGGGCAATCGCCTCAGCTACCTTGATGCCGTCGATGCCGGCCGACAGGATACCGCCGGCATACCCCGCGCCCTCGCCGGCGGGGTAGAGGCCGCGGGTATTGATGCTCTGGCAGTCATCGCCGCGCTTGATGCGGATGGGCGATGAGGTCCGGGTTTCAATCCCCGTCAACACGGCATCGCTCATGGCGAAACCCCTGATCTGCCGATCGAAGGCGGGAATGGCTTCCCGGATCGCCGCGACGGCAAACTCCGGCAGGGCCAGGGAGAGGTCGCCCGGGGTCACGCCCGGTTGGTAAGAGGGCTGAACCGAAGCCAGCTTCGCCGAGGGTTTCCCGGCGAGGAAATCCCCCACCAGCTGGGCGGGCGCATTGTAATTGCCACCGCCCAATTCGTAGGCGAGGCTTTCCAGTTGCCGCTGCAACTCGATTCCCGCCAGGGGGTGACCCGGGTAGTCCTGTTCGGGAGTGATGCCGACCACGATGGCGGCGTTGGCATTGCGCTCGTTGCGCGAGTACTGGGACATACCGTTGGTCACCACCCGGCCCTCCTCGGAG
>CAYTDW010000285.1:0-4616 GCA_964436585.1 uncultured Halioglobus sp.
TACTGGCACGAGCAGCCCTGCTACGCGCTGGAAATTGACGAGATGGAGGAGGTCGATCCCCTGCACTACCAGCGGGGCAATCTCTACCAAATTCTCGGCCGGGTGGACGAGCAGTTGTTCGCCCTGGCGGGAAGGGCATCGCAGCTTCTCGACTGGGAGCGTGACCACCGGTTCTGCGGTCGCTGCGGGTCGCGCATGCAGCTGGACCCGGCGGAGCGCGCCATGCGCTGCGCACCCTGCGGCACGGTCAGTTTCCCCCGCATAGCGCCTTGTGTCATCGTACTGGTCACCCGTGGAGAGGAGTTGCTGCTGGCCCGCAATGCCAATTTTCCGCGCCCCATGTACAGCACCCTCGCCGGGTTCATCGAAGCGGGTGAATCGGTAGAAGAGACATTGGTGCGGGAGGTGCGGGAAGAGGTCGGCGTTGAAGTGCATAACCTGCGTTATTTCCAGTCCCAGTCCTGGCCTTTCCCAAACCAGCTGATGCTGGGTTTCTTCGCGCAGTACCGCGGCGGTGATATAGTGTGCGACCAGCGCGAAATCGCCGATGCCCGCTGGTTCCACTACCGTGACCTGCCGATGATTCCGCCGCCTTCCTCTGTGGCGGGGCAACTGATACGCCATTACATCGCACAGCTCGGCCAATAATCCTCGATCCTGGAGTTCACATTTTGGAATACATCTACGAATACGGGCTGTTTCTCGCCCAGGCCATCACTTTTGTCGCGGCGATTCTCATTGTGGTCGCCGGCGTGGTGGCCCTTGGCCAGAGGCAGCGGGCCGAACACCACGAAGGTCATATCGAGGTCAGGGACCTCAACGAGAAGTACCGGGATATCGGTCGCCATATCCAGGCGATGGTGGTAGAGCCCGAGCAGCTGAAAGCGAGCAAAAAGGCCGAGAAGAAAGCCGAAAAGGCCAGGGCCAAAGCCGAGAAGAAAAAGCGCGGCAAAGCGGCCGACGACGAGCAACGGCGCAAGCGACTCTACGTCCTGGATTTCGATGGCGACCTCAGGGCAAGTGCAACCGACAATCTGCGGGAGGAAATCTCCGCGGTATTGCCGCAGGTGCAACCGGGTGATGAGTTGCTGGTGCGGGTGGAGAGCCCCGGCGGACTGGTGCATGGCTACGGCCTGGCCGCCAGCCAGCTGCAGCGGATCCGCGATGCGGGTGTGCCCCTGACCATCGCGGTGGACAAGGTGGCCGCCAGCGGCGGTTACATGATGGCCTGCGTGGGCAATCGCATTATTGCCGCGCCATTCGCCGTCATCGGCTCCATCGGGGTGCTGGCGCAACTGCCGAATTTCCACCGCCTGCTGAAGAAGCATGACATCGATTTCGAGTTGTTTACCGCCGGCGAGTACAAACGCACGGTGACCATGTTTGGCGAGAATACCGACAAGGGTCGGGAGAAGTTTTCCGAGGAGCTCGAAGAGACCCATGACCTGTTCAAGCAATTCGTCAGCAGCAACCGTCCTGTGCTGGATATAGCCAGGGTCGCCACCGGCGAAATCTGGTATGGCCGCAAGGCGCTGGACGTCGGCCTGGTCGACGAGCTGCAGACCAGTGATGCCTTTGTACAGGGGCGCCTCGCTGACTGGGACGTGTTCGAAGTGAAGTTCGTTTTCAAGAAGAACTGGCAGCAGAAACTGGGGCTCGCCGCCGAAGGCGCGCTGGAGAAGGCATTACTGCGGATCTGGCAGAAGGCCCTGGAGCGCAGCACTGCCTGAGGTCGTCGCTCAGGGGTGCCCGCTAAATAATATACGGCTCGATATCGTCCTGCTTCAGGTCTGCCACCGCCTGGTGGTGGGTGAGGTATACCTTGCCGCTCAGGTGCTGCAGGAAATCGGATTTACGCAGCCCATCCATTACCGGCCCCTTCACCTCGCTCAGGTTGAGAGTGAGGCCCTGTTCCTGCAGGCGGTGGTTGATCGCCTCCAACGCCTCCAGCGCACTCAGGTCAATCTCGTTTACTGCCGCGCAATGCAGTATGACGTGCTGCAGTCCCTCCATCTTCGAGATAAGCGCGTAGATGTAATCCTCCAGGTAACTGGCATTGGCGAAGTAGAGGCTTTCATCCACTCGCAGGGAAACAATATTCGAATGGGTGATGACATTGTAACGCTCGACATTGCGAAAATGCTCGGTACCCGCCACTGCGCCCACAACGGCGATATGGGGCCGGCTGGTCTTGTACAGTTGCAGCCCGACAGAGGCGAGAATGCCGGCGAGCACCCCCAGTTCAATGCCGAGCAACAGGGTTGCCAGAATGGTGGTGATGACGGCGATGAAATCCGACAGTGAGTAATGCCATGCCCGCCGGATGACCGCCAGGTCTATCAGCGACGTAACCGCCACGATGATCGTTGCAGCCAGGGTAGCCTTGGGGAGAAAGTACAATACGGGTGTCAACAACAATGCCGCCAGGCCGATGCCGACAGCGGCGAAAACACCGGCGGCGGGCGTCTCGGCCCCCGCGTCAAAATTGACTACCGAGCGCGAAAAACCGCCGGTCACGGGAAAACCACCGGAGATTCCCGCGGCGACGTTGGCAGCCCCCAGGGCGATCAGCTCCTGGTTGGGATTGATCCGCTGGCGCCGTTTCGCTGCCAGGGTCTTGCCGACGGAAACGGACTCCACGAAGCCGATAATTGAAATCAGCAGTGCCGGCACCGCGAGATCTGACCACAGGCCTAGATCGAAAGAGGGCAGGGCCAGCGCTGGCAGCCCAACCGGCACTGCACCGACCAGGGCGACACCGAGCTGGCCGAAGTTCCAGTGATAACTCGCCAGAATCGTCCCAAGGATCGCGAATACCGGCCCGGCCTTGGCAAGCATGCCCGCTGCCCTGCTGCCGAGGCCGCAGCGCGACAGCAGCGGTGCGAGGCCTTTGCGGGCCCAGAACAGGAATACCATGACTGTCATGCCCGTGGCAGTGGCAACAGCATTGATATCCGCCAGGTTGCGCCACAGGCTGCTCAGCAGTCCAATAACCGTATCGCCCTGTCCCGCCACGCCCAGTATGTGACCCAGCTGGCTCAGCCCAATGATGATGCCCGAGGCCGTGATGAAGCCCGAAACCACCGGGTGGGACAGGAAGTTGGCGAGAAAGCCGAAGCGCAGCATACCCATGGCCAGCAGCATCAGGCCCGAGACCATGGCCATGGCGATGGCCGCAGTGGCGTAGCCGGCCGTACCGCTGGCGGCAATGCTGCCCACCGCCGTCGCCGTCATCAGCGAAGCCACCGCAACCGGGCCAACCGAGAGCGTGCGGCTGGTGCCAAACAGGGCGTAGGCCGCCAGCGGCAGCATGCTCGCGTACAGGCCCATTTCCGCCGGCAACCCCGCCAGCAGGGCATAGGCGAGGGACTGCGGGATCAGCATGATGGTGACGATCACCGCCGCCAGCAGGTCGCTGGCCAGCACGCCGCCGTTGTAGCCGCGGGCCCAGTCGAGAGCGGGGAGCAGGCGCGCCAGGCGCTCGCTCAAGTATCCGACCCGCGGCGCTTGGCCTGCTCCGGATTCACCATCCACTCCCTGCCCTTGAGCATCGCCTTCCAGTAGACCGGCGGCAGGATCCGCTCCTTGAGTATCCAGGCCAGGCGTGAAGGCTTCTGCCCGTTGATGAGCCACTGCGGAAAACTGGGTAACAATTTGCCGCCGAAGCCAAATTCCGCGAGGACGATTTTGCCGCGCTCCACCGTCAGCGGGCAGGACCCGTAACCGTTGTAATGGGCGATGCCTGTGACCAGCCCCATATCTTCCAGCAGGTTATTGGCGACGATCGGCGCCTGCATCCGGGCCGCCGCCGCAGTCTTGGCATTGGGGGCATTCATGGCGTCCCCCAGACCCCAGACGTTGGCATAGCGCTTGTGCCTGAGCGTATTCTGCTCCACATCCACCCAGCCGGCCGCATCGGCCAACGGGCTGCTGCGCACGAAGTCCGGCGCGCACTGGGGCGGGCACACGTGAATCATATCGAAGTCGGTTTCCACCAGGCTCTTCGTCCCCTCGGCGTCAGTGCGCTCAAACCAGGCTCTGTGGCCATCGCCGTCAATTTTTACCAACCGGTGGCGGAAGTGCAGCCGGGCGCCATAGCGCTCGACGTATTCCATCAGGGCCGGGACGTATTCCTTCACCCCGAACAGGGCTTCACCGGCATTGAAAAAATCAATGCCGACATCTGCCAGCACGCCGCTGCGTCGCCAGTGGTCAGCCGACAGGTACAGGGCTTTCTGCGGCGCACCGGCGCACTTGATCGGCATCGGGGGCTGGGTGAACACGGCGCGTCCGCGGCCCAGCTTGCTCACCAGCTCCCAGGTGTAGGGTGCAAGGTCATAGCGGTAGTTGGAGGTGACGCCGTTGTGTCCGAGGGTTTCGGCCAGGCCTTCCACGCCGTGCCAGTCGAGCTTGATGCCGGGCGCCACGATGAGGCGGTCGTAATACACTGACCTGGCATCCTCCAGGGTGACACGATTATTGTCCGGGTCGAACGCACTGACCGCGGCCTTGATCCAGTGGGCACCGTCGGGAATCAGCGACGCCATGGTCTTGACCGTATCGCGCTGCTTGAAAATGCCGGCGCCGACCAGGGTCCAGCCGGGCTGGTAGTAATG
>CAYTDW010000286.1:0-4609 GCA_964436585.1 uncultured Halioglobus sp.
TTCGAGGTTGACGGTAATGCAAGTGTGGTGCCCGAAGCGGCGGCTCACCCGGTAGTGGGTGACAGCCGGTTTCCCCCCGGCGGCCAGCACCGCCATTTTCTTGCGCAGGCGCGGGTGGCGTCCCATGGGCGCATCCACCGTGCCGCCACCGGTCATCGCGCCGATGCAGACGGCGCAATACTCGCGCGTCACGCTGCGGGCCTGCAGCTGCGCGACCAGGTGATGATGTGCCGCCAGGCTGCGGGCGACCACCATGATCCCGGAGGTCTCCATATCCAGGCGGTGCACGATCCCGGCGCGGGGCAGCTGGGCCAGCTCCGGCGCATGGGCCAGCAGGGCGTTGACCAGCGTGCCGTCGGCATGGCCCGCGGCCGGGTGGACGACCAGCCCGGCCGGCTTGTTCAGGACCAGGATGCTGTCATCCTCGTAGACGATGTCCAGGTCGATGGTTTGCGGCGCCCAGCCCACCTCCGCCGCCCATTCAGCGGCGACAACCAGGGCATCCCCCAGGCAGACCTTGTCGCGGGGCCGGCGTTGCTCCCCGCCTACCCGCAACTCACCCGTGCGGATCCAGGTTTGCAACCTGGAGCGGGAATACTCCGGGAACAGGCGCGCGGCCGCCTGGTCGAGGCGCTCCCCGTCCAGTTCCGCCGGCACCCGGGCGGCGAGTTCTATGGTTTCCTTCATTGCAATTCCTGTTTCAGCACCCGGCCGCCTGTGGTTAAATACCGCCGCTATTAACCGTTTTCCGGCCTGCATCTTAGCATGCCCACCCTGTCCCAAATTGGTGAGATCATTGAAATACATCCTGCTCCTGCTTGTCAGCCTGGCCCTGTGGGGTTGCTCCAGCAATGACGAGCTGCCCGAAATGGCCGATACCGGGGAGCAGGATATGTACCGTCAGGTACAGGAATTCATCGCCAACGAAAGCTACAGCGAGGCGGTGCGCGGCCTGCAGCTGCTGGAATCCCGCTACCCGTTCGGGAAATATGCCGAGCAGGCGCAACTCGAGCTGATTTACGCCCACTACCAGGCCTATGAGCACGAGGCGGCGGTGGAGGCGGCGGACCGTTTCATCCGGCTGCACCCGCAGAACCCGAACGTGGACTATGCCTACTACATGAAGGGCCTGTCAGCCTACTCCATTGACCAGGACATTTTCGACCGCTTCATACCCACGGAGTATGCCGAGCGCGACACCAGCCACGCCAAGGAGGCGTTCGGCGAGTTCTCCCAACTGGTGGCGCGCTTCCCCGCGAGCCCCTACGCGGCGGACGCCCGGGCCAGGATGGTCTACCTGCGCAATATGCTGGCCCGCCATGAAATATTGGTCGCCAACTACTACTTCCGCCGCGGCGCCTACCTGGCGGCCACCAACCGCGGCACCTACGTGGTGGAGAATTTCCAGCAGACCCCGGCGGTGGCAGATGGCCTGGCGGTAATGGCCCAGGGCTATATCCTGCTCGGCTACGACGACCTGGCCCGGGACGCCATCGCGGTGCTGGCGTTGAACTACCCCGATCACTACTCCCTCGACGAGAACGGCGAATTCCGCAGCGCCTACTCCCTCGACGGCCTGCAGCGGT
The DNA here is from genome assembly GCA_964436585.1 of uncultured Halioglobus sp. Lineage (GTDB taxonomy): Bacteria > Pseudomonadota > Gammaproteobacteria > Pseudomonadales > Halieaceae > JARRPM01. The sequence goes on from CAYTDW010000286.1 coordinate 1,587, forward strand.
CCTGGATCAACAAGCTCAGTTTCGGCCTGTTCGACCCACCTGAGGCGCCGCAGTTTGACAGCGGCCCGGAGGGGTAGTCGCGCCCTACTGGCGTCGGTGTCTACCACCACGGGCCCGTCAGCTTTTTTTACAAATCCGCCGCGCGGGGCAGCTAGGAGGCGAACGGGATATCTCCAACTTCCTGATTAATTTAGAAACTCCTCTGGCGGGCACGAAACTCGCATTACCTCAAAGCTCGTCAACAATAGTTAACTATGGAGTAAAGCAAATGGTTAAATCTGCGATAGCCTCACTGTTCCTTATGGTCCTGTCTGCCACCGCTTTTGCAGGCTTGCCCGGCGATGATACTGTTGTGCGCCTGGGCGATGATACTGCTGCGGCCCTCGGCGACCCCTTAAGTGGGCCTGCACTGGCCATGATCGGAGCCGTAGGCCTGATTGCCGGCATCCGGTACCTGCGCAACAAGCGTTCCTGATACGGGCCCGCGCTTTTAATTCGTCTCCCCTGGCCGCCGGTGTAAGCCGGCGGCTGTTATGTAGTCCAAAAGTTAAATGTCCCTCGATCTGCTGAACCAGTTACATGGCTGGTTGTTCGCCGCGCTGGTGGCCGGCCTGGTCGCACTGGAATGGCTGAGCCCCCTGCGCCGCCGCCCGGATCGAATCTACCCGCGCTGGCTTACCAACATCGGCCTGTACCTGGCCAGCGGTTACCTGATGCTCCTCCTGCTGCCGGCTGGGACAGTGGCCGTGGCACTCGACCAGCCGGCGCACGGCCTCGCGGCCACCGACCTGTCACCCTGGCTAACCATCCCCCTCACGGCGGTCATCATTGACGCCTGGCGCTATTGGCTGCACCGCTGGTATCACGAAATCCCCCTGCTGTGGCGGGCCCACCTGGTGCACCACAGCGACACCCGGCTCGACGTCACCACCACCAAGCGCCACCACCCGCTGGAGGCCGTGGTGAGTCTGGCCGCCATCCTTGCGCTGGTAACCTTTCTGGGCCTGCCCGCCGAGGGTGTTGCTGTGTACTACCTGGTTTCCATGGCAGTCGCACTGGTATCGCATGCCAATATCGACCTGCCACCTGCTGTTGACCGGGCCCTCAGAAAGGTGGTCGTCACCCCGGCGGTGCACGCCATTCACCATTCGGACCACCCGGCCGAAACCGACTCTAACTATGGTGACGTCCTGACCCTGTGGGACCGCCTGTTCGCAACCTATACCCCACCCGGCCACGGCCGCGATATCCGGTTCGGGCTTGAATACTTCCAGGGAGAGTCGAATGAACGCTTCTGGCGCACCCTGCTGCAGCCCTTTGCGTACAAAGCGCAACCGGCGTACCGGGGACGGGCTACCGGGCGGCATACCATGGTGAACATACCCGGGTTGCTGGCCGCCTGTACCGCCGGTTTTGTGATCGTGACCCTGGCCCTGTGGCCCGTCGCCGCCGGCATGGTGGCCGTATGGGCCGAACGGGAACAGTGGCAGTACGCGTTCCTGGTACTGCCCGTTTTTGTATACCTGGTCGGCTGGGAATACCGCGACGAGTTGCTGCGGGAGGCCATTGCTCCAGGCTGGATCGGCCTGGTGCTGGCGGTTCCCGCCGGCATTGTCGTGCTGCTCGGCGAGATACTGGCGGTCAACATAGGCAAACAAATCGGCCTGGTGCTGTTTTACCAGGCGGTGCTATTGGGCACCGTCGGCAGTCGCGTCTACCTCAGGTACCTACCCTTGTGGGCACTGCTGTTCCTGATGGTGCCCTACGAAGATGTCGTCATGCCCACTCTGCGCGCCGCGACGCTGTGGTCGATCGAGGCAGTGAGCACGGCTGCCAATCTGCCGTTCACCGCTGAAGGCTATGCCTTTGCGGTTGGCGGAAACCGCTATGAGATCGTGCCGGCCTGTGCCGGCGTGAACTTTTTCACGCTCGCCATATTCCTGGGTTACAGCTTTGGCTTAATCGCCTTCCGGCGCGCACTGCCTCTGATGGGTTTTATGCTCATCTGCGGTGCTGCTGCCGTACTTGCCAACTTTTTCCGTGTCAACACCATCATCGCCGCGGACCTTTGGCGCGGCACCCAGGCAGACCTTGTCGGCCACGGTCCCTATCGGTGGCTGGCTTTCGCCCTGATGTGTGGGCTTATCATCCTGTTGGTAGCGAAGTTGCGACTGAACAGTCCCGCCGGGGCTGCGAACGCGCAGGGCAAGAACACCGAGGTGATGGCCACTCGTTGGTGGACGCCTGCCGCCATAGCTTCGCTCAGTATGATTGTTGCGCTTGGAACAACGCGCTTGCACAACACGCCGACGATAGAATTGAACGGGATGCCGCCATTTGCAGCTCCGGAGCAACTGGGGCAGTTTCGTGTGCAATCACCGAGCAGCCCCTGGCAGGAGAAGACAGGCTACGGCACCGCCTACAGCAGCACTCCCTACGCCGACGACTCAGGCCAACTGAGTGTTATCGTCGCGATGCCCCTGTCTGCGGCGATAAAACTTGATCCAAAGCAGATTGAGCCAGACAAGGATCGGGAATGGCATCACCGGCGCCATGAATTCCGCGACGGTTGCTATGGCTCAAGATGCATCTCCTACGAGCACCATGTATGGAAGCTCACGGACACTGAAGAAATTTACAATGTGTATACGAGCTATGCCTTCGACGACACACTGACCGCGTCAACACTGGCGGTGCGACTGCACCGGGGCCTGGAAAGGCTGCGCGGCGCAGCTGACCGGGCCGCCATTGTCGCTCTTGTCTCTGACGACCCGATCACCGATCCGACAAAGGTGGCGCAACACCTCATCCAGGTGACAACGAACTTGGAGGCACCTGCAGTGGCTGTGGCGGTACCGGCAGTGAGCCAAACCAATGCGGCGATCACGTCGGTTCGGTAGCAATTAGTCGCCGATCGTCCAGCCCGAAGTGATCGGGTAGCGCCGGTCACGGCCGAAGCCGCGGCGGGTGATGCGAATGCCGACGGGGGCCTGGCGGCGCTTGTACTCATTGATATCCACCAG
>CAYTDW010000287.1:0-4603 GCA_964436585.1 uncultured Halioglobus sp.
GCTGCTGGTGCAGACCCGGGTGCTGGCGCTGGAGGGACCTCTGATTGTGTCCATCCTGGCTGCGCTGATCCTGGCCCTGGCGGCAACGCGCCAGCGCCATCCGGCGCGGCAGGCACTGCTCAGCCTGGGGGCCGGTATCTGCGTGGGCTTCGCGGTGGGCACGAAATTCACCGGCCTGAGCAGCGCCCTGCTGGTCGCCGTGATCCTGCTGGCGCCGCTGGGCCGGCAGGCCGGCGACAACCCGCCTGGCGCCCGCCTCGGCCAGGTGGCGCGGCGGTGCGGCTGGGCCGCGCTGGGCGCGGCAATCACCTACCTCGGGGGCTGGGCCCTGCACTTCAGCCTGCTGGACAGGCCCGGCCCGGGGGATATCTGGGGCGTCCCTGAGGGCAAGCTGGTGCAGGACATCGTGAACATTCACCTGACCATGCTGCAGGCCAACTATGGCCTCGGCGCCACCCATCCCAATGGCAGCCCCTGGTGGGCCTGGCCGTGGATGTGGCGCCCGATCTACTACTACGCCGGCCCCGACCGCGCCATCTACCTGCTGGGCAACCCCGTGGTCTGGTGGGGCACCAGCCTGGGCATGCTGTGCGTGCTCTGGAGCTCTGTCCGCGACGCGCTCGGCCGGGGGACCGCCGCCGGCATGCCCACTCGGCAATCAAGGGCGCGCCTGTTGCCCCCGCTGGGCTTCCTGGTCTCATACCTGCCCTACCTGGTGATCCCCCGCGTCATGTTCCTCTACCACTACCTGCCCTCGCTGGTGTTCGCCATCTGCGCGGTGGCGCTCTGGCTTGATCAACGGGGGTGGGCGCGCCCGGGCCGGTTCGCGGACCAGCCCCGGGCCCTGCGCTGGCTCATCATCCTTTTACCGGTCGGGTTCCTGCTGGTCGGCCCCCTGAGCTACGGGCTCAGCCTGCGGGGGGAATTCCTCGGCTGGCTGGCGCGGCTGGTACACCGGTAGGCCCGGCCGTCCCGCCCTCACAGGAAGAAGGCCTGGCGGGAGATGCCCTCCACCACATAGGCCGAGACCGCGATGTAATACAGCAGCGTGATGAGGTTGGCCGCGGCGGACATGGGCGGCCGCAACGCCAGGAACAGGCACAGGGCCACGTAGTAATAGCGCGGCTCGATCAGCGGCAGGGGCACCATCGACAGCAGCGCAAAGGGCACCAGCAACAGCATCTCCCTGCGGTAGTCACTGTTTCCGGCAGCGGTGGCAAAGCTCAGCGCCATCCACGCCATGGGAATGAAGGCCGCGATGCGGATGGCCGTGACGTCGCTGGTGTAATGCAGGACCCAGTTGTGGCGGTAGAACGCCAGGGCGAAGCTGTTGTACTTGTGCGGGTGCTCGTAGGTAAGGAAGTACACGAAGAAGCAGGCAAGCAGCACCGGCGCCAGCCAGCGATGGCGCCCCAGCAGGCAGCGGATATTGCCCAGTTGCTCCAGGTTGAATGGCAAAAACAGCGCAAAAGCCACCAGCAGGCAGAAGTACAGGTTGGAAAGGTTCAACGCTACCCGGTGTTGCTCCACATCCCCTAGCGCCACCCCGCCGTTCCACAGGACGAAGACTGCGAACCCAAGGAAAACCCCGATCAGGTAGCGCCCCCGGCGCAGGGCTTCCGGCAACAATCCGGGAGCCCGCATTGCCCTGCGGTTGCCGCTCGCGCCCGGGGGTGAACTGCCCGCCAGGTCTCCGGCCACCTGCAGCGCCACCAGGCCAAGGGCAAAGGCCGCCCAGACGATATTGGTCTGGCGCATGGCCACCGCAACCAGCGCAAAAACGGCGGCCCACAGGTAGCCGCGCCGAAAGGTTCGCTCCAGCATCAGGAAGGTAAAGGCGAGGGCGGGCAGGTCGGTATAGGTCAGGAAAAACAGCGGGAACAGGATGGGGATAAACATGAACTGCGCGGTGCGGCTCGCCACCTGCGCGGGGTAGAGCGCCCGGCACAGCGCAAAAAAGGCCGGGATGGCAGCGGCAGCGAACGCCATGTGCACCAGGCGCAGGCCGTTGAGCGAGGTGAGGCCGCTGAACTGCGCCAGCGCGGCCACCACCAGGTGATAGAGCGGCAGTACCGTCACATGCTCAAACAGCTCGTACCTGCCCTGCAGGAACCAGCCGATCTGGAATCGGTGCACATCCTCATCACCGATCCCGACGGCGAGCCGGGTGATCACCGCGTAGCCCAGACCCAGGGCAACGGGCACCACAAGCCATAAAAGAATGCGGGACGCGTCCTTGCGAGGCTGAGGAGGTGCCGCGGGTTTGGGGGGCGGTGTCACGCAGGCATCTTCATCGTCCGGTTGCTGTCACCCGGCCATTATCGAGCGGCATATGGGACCAGGTCCAGAATTGAAGCGCGTGAGGGTGAGTGGCTGGTTGTGACTGCCCCCGGTCAACCCGATCACTGCCAGACTGCGCGGCTGGACGCTTTTGACGTGGTAAATCAACCGCCAGCGGTGCAACCTTGACCCAAACAGATCAGGAACTGGTATGGCCGCCATCGCCTTTGATACACTCAAGTTCGCCCGCCGCCTCAAGGAGGTGGGTGTACCCGAAGCCCAGGCGGAGGCGCAGGCAGAACTGATGGCGGAAGCGTTTGTATTCAACTTGGATGCCCTGGTGACGACGGACTATCTGGAGCAATGCCTGGATGCGCGGTTTGCCGTCCAGGATGCGCGTATCGACCAGCGATTTGCCGCCCAGGATGCGCGTACCGAGCAGCGCTTCAACCACATCGACCTCGCACTGGTCGGCATCAGCGGCGAGCTGAAACTGTTGCGCTGGATGCTGGCGCTCATCGTCATCACTACGGTGATCCCCGTGCTGCAGGGGTGGTTCACCCGGTTTGTACTCGGCGGCTGAACGGCGAGGCGCGTCCGGGGTTTGCCTTCAACCGGGCAGCAGCGCAGCAGAAATCACCAGTACTGCGAATCGTGTCACACAGCGGGTCGCCGGGCGGTCGCGTTGATGCGCTAGAATTGCACCCCAGAGAAGCCAATTTTACGCAGGAGGTTAAGCAGTATCCATGGCCGCGAGACGCAAAAACGACGACCCCATCAGCCGCACCCGGTTTCGCACGGACCGGATGGTGGAGGATGGCGGGCGCTGGTATTTCCTGACCCGCGAAAAAACCATCGAAGGGCCCTTCGACTGCAGGGCTGATGCGATTGAACAGCTCGAGGTTTATATCAAGCTGGCCCTAAACGGTATGCTGGTACCACCTTCCGCTTACTCTTTGCGGGCTTGAGCAGGGTCGAAAGAAATTGCCCGCAAAGCCGGGCCAGCGCGGCCCCGCCGTCAGCGAGGTCGCATCCTATCCATCAAACGGATGGCGCAGCACGATCGTCTCCACCCGATCCGGGCCGGTGGAGATGATGTCGATCGGCGCCCCCACCAATTCTTCCAGCTTGCCGATATAGGCGCGCGCATTCGCCGGTAGTTCGTCCAGGGTCTTTGCGCCCAGGGTGGACTCGCTCCAGCCGGGCACCTCCTCGTACACGGGCACCAGGTTGGCATAGTCTTCGGCATCGATCGGATTGGGCACCGGTTTGCCTTCCCTGCAGGTATAGGCGATGCAGATCCTGATGGTTTCCAGCCCGTCCAGCACATCGAGCTTGGTCAGGCAGATGCCGCTCACCGAGTTGATATTCACCGCGGTGCGCAGGGCCACGGCGTCAAACCAGCCGCAGCGCCGGGGGCGGCCGGTAGTGGCGCCGAACTCGTGGCCGCGGGCGGCCAGGTGCTTGCCGGTGTCGTCGAACAGCTCCGTGGGAAAGGGTCCGGAGCCCACCCGGGTGGTGTAGGCCTTGGTGATGCCCAGCACGTAGTCCAGGTACAGGGGGCCGAAACCGGAGCCGGTGGCCGTGCCACCGGCGGTGGTGTTGGAGCTGGTCACGAAGGGGTAGGTGCCGTGGTCGATGTCCAGCAGGGAGCCCTGCGCGCCCTCGAACATGATGCGGGCGCCACTGCGGCGACGCTCGTGCAGCAGGGCGCTCACGTCCGCCATCATGGGCAGCAGCTGCGGCGCCAGCGCCAGGGTCTCCTCCAGCACGGTGGCGTAATCCAGCGGTTCCACCTGGTAGTAACGCTGCAGCGCGAAGTTATGGTAATCCATCACCTCCCTGAGCTTGCGGGCGAAACGGTGCTCATCCTGCAGGTCGCCCAGGCGCAGGCCCCGGCGGGCCACCTTGTCCTCGTAGGCGGGGCCGATACCCCGGCCGGTAGTGCCTATCTTCTCGAAGCCGCGCTTGGCTTCCCGGGCCTGGTCCAGGGCCACGTGGTAAGGCAGGATCAGCGGGCAGGCGGCGGAAATCTTCAGGCGCTCGCGCACCGGCACGCCTCTGGCTTCGAGCGTGGCCATTTCCCTCAGCAGGGCCTCCGGGGAGAGCACTACGCCGTTGCCGATAAAGCACTGTACATGCTCCCGCAGGATGCCCGAGGGAATCAGGTGCAGCACGGTTTTCTCCCCATCGATCACCAGGGTGTGGCCGGCGTTGTGGCCGCCCTGGAACCGCACGACCGCATCGGCGCGGTCAGTCAGCAGGTCGACAATCTTGCCTTTGCCCTCATCACCCCACTGGGTGCCCAGGACGACTACGTTCT
>CAYTDW010000288.1:0-4598 GCA_964436585.1 uncultured Halioglobus sp.
GCCGTGAATACGTCCATGTAGGCTCGTATCGCGCGTCCATGCGCTCAACGGTCCCGTCTGGCTATTCTCGCTTCGAGGCCTACATCCTCACATTCGGCTTAAGTAAGTGCCTTTGGCCCCAGGCTCCGGGTTGTCGCTGGTTTTCGCCAGCCAGAGCAACCGCCGGGAGGGTTTACAAACTGCTGGGAGCGCTGTGATATTTGCATTATGCTCTGTGGCTGGGAATTATTTTCGCCTGGTATGACCAAAGAGGTGGCATGGTGCGAAATTCGAGCAAGCTCAAAAAACTTGAGCGCACGATGGACAAGAGCCGCAGCTACGAAGAGTGGCGCGAGGCGGCGATAGAACACGATGAACTGTCGGGCAAACGGCGCTGGCGTGAGATCGACCAGACCACGCAGTACGATTACGCCCAGATTCGCCTGCGCCTGGACCGGATACGCAGCTTGCGTGCGCGCCATGACCATCATGGCCTGCTGTTCACCCTCAATGAAGGTATCCACGGCAATATGGCCGGGATGGGTCGCAGCAGCCTTTATCGCGAGGCCAAGTTCGGCACCAAGAAATTGATAGAGCAGTATATCGACGAGATCGATGATTCCCTGCGCTACCTGGCGGAACTTGACAACAGCCTGATCAACCCCCAGCAGAAACTGGATTTCTTCTACCGGGCCAATATTTGCTACGGGCGTTCCGCGCTGATGCTCAGTGGGGGCGGCGTGCTCGGTTTTTACCATCTCGGGGTAGTCAAGACGCTGTTGGAACAGGGGCTGCTGCCCCGGGTTATTTCCGGTTCCAGCGCGGGTTCACTGGTGGCGGGCGTGCTGGGTACCCATACCGACAAGGAACTGGAGCACTTCTACGAGCCCGCCAACGTGTTGTTCGAGGCGGAGCGCGAGGCGACGGTGTTCTCCCGCATGTTCCTGGGCGCCAATCCGCAGATTGACGTCGGTGACCTGGGGCGCTTGATTGCGCGCATGATACCCGACCTCACCTTCCAGGAAGCCTACGAAAAAACCGGTCGCCAGATCAGCATCACCGTCGCCCCGGCAGAGACACACCAGCGTTCACGCCTGCTCAATGCGATCACCTCGCCCAACGTCTTCGTGCGCGCGGCGGTGATGGCGTCCTGCGCGGTTCCCGGGGTATTCCCGCCGGTGATGCTGATGGCGAGGAATGTGCACGGCGAGGCCCAGCCCTACCTGCCGACCCGCAAGTGGGTGGACGGCTCGATCGCCGATGACCTGCCCGCCAAGCGTTTGTCCCGACTGTACAGCACCAATCACTATATCGTGAGTATGGTCAACCCGATCGCCATTCCTTTCCTCAAGAAGGAGGGCAAGCGCAGCGCTCTGGCTTCCGCACTCGGCACTCTCGGTATCGGCATGGGGCGGGAGTTGCTCAATTTCTACCGCGGAATCGTGCAGCGGCAGGGCGATAACTGGCCCCGCTTCAATATGCTGATGAACAGCGTGCACACCCTGATAGACCAGGAATACAGCGGGGATATCAATATCGTACCCAGCTTTCGCTGGTATAACCCGGCCAAGATACTCTCCCACCTCTCCGAGAAAGACCTGATAGAGCTGATGGAGGGCGGCGCGCACTCCACCTACCCCAGCGTGGAGGCTATACGTATCTGCACCAAGATCAGCCGGACGATGGAGGAAATCCTGACCCGGTTTGAAACCGGTGACCTGCGCCCGGATGTGGCTGAAGCCCATCGGCCGCGGGCGTCCCGTCGCCGACCGCCGCCTACCCGGGCGGCACTGCGCGCGCAGGCGGCCGTCCCGGCCACGCCCGCAAAGAACAAGGCAGCGGCACGCAAGAAAACCACCGGTGCGAACAAGAAGGCCCCTGCCTCCCGCAAGGCCGCGGGCGCATCCGCGGAGGGCGAGCCAGGTGACCGCCGGGCCGCATAGCCAGGTGCTGAAACAAGGGGCCCTGGGGCCCCTTCCCGCTATTTGATCAGGGCCGCCCCCATCTCCGCCAGGGGCACCACCGCATCACCCCTGGAGTCCGCCTCGCTGCTTGAGGCGGTGCCTATCTGGGCGCGCTTCACAATTCCCTGGCAAATGGCTGCCAGTCGAAACAGTGAGAACACCAGGTAGAAGTTCCAGTTATCGATGCCACCGCGGCCGGTGCGTTCGCAGTAGCGGGCGATGTACGCCTCATCGCTGGGTATTCCCAGGGATTTCCGGTCTACACCGGCGAGCCCCTTGATGCCGCCTTCACGCGGCAGCATCCACGCCATGCACTGGTTCGCCAGGTCTGCCAGGGGGTGTCCGAGGGTGGATAACTCCCAGTCCAGCAGGGCGATAACGCGCGGCTCGGTGGCGTGGAACATCATATTGTCCAGGCGATAATCACCGTGCACCAGGCTCACCGCCCCGTCATCCGGCGGCATATTGGCCGGCAGCCAGCGCATCAGGTCCTCCATGGCCTGCAGGTGTTGAGTCTCCGATGCCCGGTACTGCTGGATCCAGCGGCTCACCTGGCGCTCAAAGTAATTGCCCGGCCGGCCATAATCCGCCAGGCCCACCGCCGCTACATCGACATTGTGCAGCGCCGCCATGGTCGCGTTCATGGCGTCGTAGATAGCCGCGCGCTCGGCGTTGTCCGCGGCCTCAGGTAGCGCCGGATCCCACAGGATACGGCCGTCCATATACTCCATGACAAAGAACATCGAGCCGATGACGCTCTCGTCCTCACACAGGACGTAGGTGCGCGGCACCGGAACCGGGGTGTCGCGCAGGGCGCTGATCACCCGGTATTCGCGATCAACCGCATGGGCCGATTTGAGCAATTCTCCCGGGGGCTTGCGCCGCAGCACATAGGCATTGCCACCGGCCGTCAGCTTGAAGGTGGGATTCGACTGCCCCCCGGCGAATTTCTCGGCGGTCACCGGGCCGTGGAACCCGGGGATATGGCGCTCGAGATACTTGCCGAGTGTGGCGACATCGAGTTGCTGTGTGCTCATAATGGTTTTCTTCTGTATTTGTCCGGGTGAGGGTGGGCGCAACGCCATGATTCACGGTCGAAAACCCGCCCTGCGGTTAGCCCTGGCGTCGCAGCGGGTAAATGTACCGTAACTCGGCATGAAGCGGAAATATTTGAGCCCGGGGGGCATGGCCGCTATGCTGCGCCCAACAACCCTTGAGAACAGGAAAACGAAGTTACCGTGGTAGAACCGATCGGACTGCCGGAGCAACGCCGGGTTGTCGCCGCGACCGAGCACTATGTCCTGCGCGCCGGCGCTATTTACGGCCGGCGGTTCCGCGAGGTGCCGGTCCTGTTTGACCTTGGCGGCCGCACTGCCGGCATGTTCAAGCTGGTCGGTCGGCGCGGCTGGATTCGCTACAACCCCTGGATATTCGGCAAGTACTTCGAGGAAAACCTCTGTGACACGGTGCCGCACGAGGTCGCGCACTTTGTGGTACACGAGCTCTACGGCAGCCGGGGTATCAAGCCTCACGGGCGCCAGTGGCGCGGGGTGATGGAACATTTCGGCGCGGACCAGGGGGTGACCTTCAACCTCGACCTGGAGGGCGTTCCCCAGCGCCAGCAGCGCACCCATCCCTATCGCTGCGGCTGCCGGGTTCACGAGGTTTCATCGACCCGCCACAACCGGGTGTTGCGCGGGCAGGGCAGCTACCACTGCCGGCTCTGCGGCAGCCTGTTGGCTTACGCCGGCCAATTGCCCGTTGTGTGAGCTCTCGCCCTAGATATCAATCGCCAGTTCCGCACCGCTGTACAGGTTCCCCTTCGGGCTGGTATCCGGCTTTGCGATCACGGCCCGGCCCGGGTCGAGCCCGGCCTCGTTCACCAGGTAAGTCTTTACCGCAACGGCCCGCGCCGTGGCCAGGGCGAGCAAGGCCGATTCCGGCAGGGCGACCTCCTGCGCCAGCTTCTGGTACTGCTCCCGCGTTGTGAGTTCTGTAGCGCCGGGAGCAAGTGCCTGGTAGCGCGCCGCTACTGCCTCCTCCCAGGCGGGGCCCCTGCTTGACAGTTCTTCCTCGGCAAGCCCCGCCGCCAGCAACTGTGCCTCGAGAATGTCCTGCTGCAGGCGCTCCCGGTCGGCCCGCAGATTGAGGCGGCCGTTGATGACCAGGTTGAGCTCGGGTCGCTGGGCCAGGGCGGCGCCCAACTGCGCGAGCTTTTCTCGTGTCGTCGGCCGCAACTCGGCTGAGCCGGACTTGAAATTCAGCCTTTGCAGGTCCTGCTCGGTGTCCACCAGGCCTGCCAGGAGGGAGAAGGGCGCGGTGATGGCCTTGGTAATCAGGTTGACCAGCGCGCCCATGATGACGCTGCCCAGGCTGAACTTCGGGTCATCCACGTTGCCAGCAACCGGAATCGCCATGTCGATCACGCCCTTGCTGTCGGTCAGCAATGCGAGGGCGAGTTCCAGGGGAAGGTCTGCCGCCTTGTCGCTGGCTATTTTTTCTCCCAGCTTCATCTGCTTGATGACGATCCTGTTGTCGCCCTGCAGTTGCTCGTTCACCAGGGCGTACTTCAGGTCCAGGTTGAGCACCCCGCGCTCGATGGCGTAGCCGGCATAGGTACCGGAGTAGGGAGAGAGCAGCGCCATGTCGACCCCG
>CAYTDW010000289.1:0-4592 GCA_964436585.1 uncultured Halioglobus sp.
GCTCTGCGACACCATGTTGACCTGTTCCCCGATTTTCTTCGAGTAGATCTGCTTCGCATTGTGCGGATCGCTGATATCGTAGAGCCGGGTCATGCCGTCGTTCCAGGTGTTGACCCACAGGCGCGAGTCGTCGGCAGTGATCGAAATATCGACCGGCAGGGGAATTTTTGCCGCGTCGCCGATATCCCCCACCGCTTTCGCCTGCCACTCGCCCTTATCGTCCTCGTAGATGAGCCACACCTTGGAGGTCAGCGCTGTGCTGGTAAAACAGTAGTTGTGGGTTTCGCCCCAGGCACAGCGCAGCTCCAGCGGTGCGCCGGGTACATCCAGGATCTTCTTCGGCTGGCGGGCGTGCAGATCCCACACGACCACGGTATTGCCAAAGGCCTTCATCGCCTCGGCATCGGCCATCATCACGCCCAGGTTCATCATATAATTGTTCCAGCCGGTGAAGGACGAGGTCACCATGAGGTTCTTGCGGGGCAGGGCCCGCACATCGTAGCCGTAGCCGTCGGCAAACTGGCCGGACTTGACCGCGCCCTGCAGATTGTCGTCAGTGGGCATCCAGTGCGTCACGATGTAGTCGCCGGCATTGGTGTACTCCACCAGTGCGGTGCGCCCGCCGTGATCGCGGTTATTGGAAAGACCGGTGAGCATCATACGGCCGGGCAGGGCGTAACTTGTGTGCGGACCAACCACCCCGCCGCTTTTGGCTACAAAGTCACTGATGGTCTTGTGCAGCGTTGGTTTGGCAGGGTCGGTGTGAACGTCGAAAATAAAGATTTTACTGGTGTCCAGGGTGGACGCCCAAAGGTAGCGCCTGTCGTCACTGAGGCCGGTGTGATGCGCTTCATTGCGCCCGCCCACTGACAGGCTGCTGACCACCTTGCCGTAATTGGCGGACTTCGGATTGACATCCACCGTGACCAGCTTGTCCTGCTCGTCCCCCACGCCTTCAACCCCGAGAGTCCAGACGTAGACGAAATCTTCCTGGCCCTTGATTTTGGCCATGTATGGGGACATGCAGGTCTCGTCTGCAAAAGTCCACTGGTTTGCCGCCAGCGCGACAAGCAAAAATATCCACCTCATGATGCAATCCTCTTATACTTGCTCGTCTGCAAGCATAGACCAAAATGGTGATATCGCAAAAAAATGGCCGGATCCGGACAACAGGCGGGACTGCTCCGACGGCAGCTGCTAGCGCTGGTGGCGTGTCTTGCCGTGCCCGCGATTCCTGCCGTCGCTGAGCTCCCCGTTCCCGCCTCCCGGGTGCTGGTCGCTGCGGGCACCGGGGCGCGCCTCGCAACGTTGCCCGTCGACTTTGCGCCCCTGGGCCTGCCCGCCATGGCGTTGCCGGCGGACAACCCGCCGAGCCGGGCGAAAGTCGACCTGGGGAGAAAGTTGTTTTTCGATCGACGCCTGTCATTCAATCGCACCTTGTCCTGCGCCATGTGTCATATCCCCGAGCAGGGCTTTACCCAGAACGAAATGCGCACACCTGTGGGCATCGAGGGACGGTTCGTCAAACGCAATGCGCCCTCGCTCTACAACGTGGGCTATCGCCAGCGCCTGTTTCACGACGGGCGGGAATTCAGTCTGGAGAACCAGGTTTGGCAGCCTCTGCTCAGCGCGAACGAAATGGCGAATCCGTCAGTGGGCTTCGTGATTGAAACCTTGCGCGACGCCGCAGACTATCGCGGTCTATTCGAAGCCGCGTTTGGCCGGGGTCCCGGCATTGAGACCATCGGGCAGGCCCTTGCCAGCTATGAGCGCAGCCTGGTCTCTGCCGGTTCGGCTTTCGACCGCTGGTACTTTGGCAAGGATGATCAGGCCCTGGGTGAGGCCGCCAGGCGCGGCTTCGCCCTGTTTAACAGCGTCGGCTGCGTGCGCTGCCATACCATTGGTCGCGATCACGCGATGTTCAGCGATGGCGCATTTCACGATACCGGCATTGGCTATGCACGGTCGATGCTGGCCCCGGACGCTGGTTCCGGAACCTTACGCCTGGCGCCGGGAGTGGAGGTGCTGCCCGAGGTAAGTTTCGCCAGGTCCGCGGCGAATGACCTGGGCCGCTACGAGGCGACGGGGAAGGCTGCGGATCGCTGGCACTACCTGACGCCTTCCCTGCGCAACGTCGCGCTGACGGCGCCCTATATGCACGACGGTTCCCTGCCGGACCTGGCCAGTGTCCTGCGCTACTACAATGAGGGGGCGGTGCCACATGCAGACCTCGATCCGCTGTTGCAACCGTTGGGACTGACCACGTCGCAGCTGCAGGATCTGGAGAGTTTTCTGCTGGCTTTGACCGGTGACAATACTGCGCGACTGGCCGAGGACGGACGCTCCGTTGAGATTGGCGACTCTGGTTTAGAGTAGGGTGGCCGCCTGTGCTACCCTCGTGTAAACGACGAGCAGGACTTTGCCCGCTATGACCCTATCCCTTGAAGACAGGATTGAACTGCACGAGCTGGCGGGCCGCTACGGCGATATCGTCGATAACTGCAACACGACCGCAGGCGCTGCCGGCCGGGTGGGCGGAGAGTGAAGGCCATATGAAGATCAACGACTACCTCAGCCGGGAAGAGATAGCCCGGTTTACCGCCAAGAGCGACCTGCACGCCTGGCGCCTGGTTCTGGGGAACTGGTGCTTGATTGCGGTGATATTTGCGGCGGTCGCGACCTGGACCAATCCACTGACCATACTGCTTGCCATGATCCTGCTGGCGGGGCGGCAGTTATGGCTGTCGGTGCAGTCGCTGGCGACCGGCATCGGCTGGGTCTACCTGGTCTGGTCGCGCTGCAGTCTCACCTGAAACAGGGGGGAGCCCTCGATGCTGTGCCGGTCTTTCGGGGCTATGGCCAGCGGCTTAATCGTGCGGTGGCCGCGGCCTGAAGCTGCCCGGCCGGATGCGGGACTAGTCCTCGCGCAGCTTCGCAGGGTCGAGGAACTGAGGGTTTCTTTGCTGGCCATAGCCGGCGAAAGCGGTCATCACCTCATCCAACTGTGATTGGTCGAGGATGTGCGGACCCCCGATAGCCAGCGTGCCCCAGTAACAGTGGGCCAGTTCTTCCACCAATTCTGCCAGTTTTAACGCCCGGTCCAGGGTCGACCCGGTAGCCAGCTGGCCGTGGTTGGCCAGCAGGCAGGCCATGGAGCCCGCCAGCGCATCGAGGTTCGCCCTGGACAGTTCCCTGCTGCCGAAGGTGGCGTAGTCCGCCAGGGGAATGCCGTAACTGCCGGCGGCGGCTACCATGTAATGCAGGGGCGGAATCGGTCTGCGCGCACAGGCGAGAATGGTGGCGTACGGCGAGTGGCAATGCACGATCGCCCTGACCTTGGGTTTCTCGCGATACACGTCCGCATGCATCTGCCATTCGCTGGATGGCGTGAGTTGGTCCTGCGCAGCCCGGCCATCGAGATCCATGGCCACGATCTGCTCCGGCCTCAGCAGGGCAGGGGCAAGCCCGGTCGGTGTGATCAGCATGCCGCCTACGGTTCGAATGGAGATATTACCGGCGGTTCCTGCGGTCAGCCGTTTTGCAATGAGGTCCTGCATGGCCTGTACCAAAGCCAGGCGGTCGCGTTGGTCGCTTTCGAGGGGCTTCACTTGGTCTCACTATGCAATTTCCCTTATGCCGGCATGATATCAGGTGTGGCGCGGGGAGCGTGCGAAGGCTTTGGAATTGTAGGAAGATTGGCGCCTGCGGGTGGCATTGGGGCACCAACATAGCCGTTTCCGCCGCGGCGTCCCAAGGGCAGGTCCATTTGACTTACTGATTGAGCCGCCTGATGGCTGCATCGATCACGTAACCCATCTCGTCGCCGCGAAGATTGTCGTGCGCTACCATCAGGATTTCGGGAAACGTCGAGGCGTCCGCCTTTTCTGAAAAGGCGGCGAAGAGTGGGCGCTGGTCTTTGTTGGAAGCGGCGAGGTAGAGCTCGAGCCCGAGATCAGCATACCCGGCCTCGAAGGCCTGGGTCGCTGCATTCTGGGCAAATTCACCGCCCCTGCCCGCCTGCGTTCCCGCCGCGTCGATTTCTTCCCCTAGGGCGAACATCTCTCGAATAAGCGCTTCGGCCTCCCCGCGATCCTTGTTGGCAACTGCGGCCTGCGCCTTCAACCCGGCCATCTGGAAGCGGCGGGCGGGGGCATTCAGAAGCTGGTATTTTTCCGCCATGCTCTCGGCACTCTCCATGTCGCCCGCCTGGGCCGCCCTGACCACCAGTCCCCAGGCGATGGCCAGGCGCACATCGTCACTCCCCGGAAATGCGTCGAGCACCGCTACGGCTTTATCCGCGTGACCATGGCTTCCGAGTTCGTTGATCAGCATTTCATAGGTCTGGCCGCTGGCGCGATTCGTTTGTGCGGCGAGGGTGAGCGCCTTTTCCGCCTCACCCTTGTTGGCAAGGGCAATCAGCACCAGCTTCGTCGGATCCGTGCCCACTGGTGTCACCCGCGGGAGTAATGCGGCGGCCCGGTCGGGGTCGCCCTGGCCGAGGCCATCCAGCAGTTGGAACTCGGTCGCGTAGGTCTGGCTGTCAGGCGGATTTGAGCCTGGAAGGGACAGCCTGACGCGGGCGTCTTCCGACT
>CAYTDW010000290.1:0-4578 GCA_964436585.1 uncultured Halioglobus sp.
CGGCACCCGCTATTGCAGCAGCAAGCAATTTTCTCATGTTTCGATCTCCTGAGTAGTGGCCTCTGAACGCGCAACGACACGCGCCCCGTGGGACCGCAAAATTACTCCCAAAGTGTGACAGAACTGCGTCCGCAGCTGCCCGGGGGCGTTGAAAGGAAGGGCTTTTTGTCCAAGGTTGACCGCGCTTGGGGACCGGCCAGTGACGCCAAAAGACTATTCAAAATGACAGTCCACACGGGAACCTGTATAAGAGGGCTAAACGGGGACAGACGCGGATGGTAATGAAGAAACCGGGCAGTCCCCCTCAGGCAAAGACACCAACCAACGCGTAACTGAGGCCAACTATCACCAACACCTCGACTACCAGCAACAAGCCGGTGACCCGCGGAATCCTGCCGCGCAACTCTTTCTCTGCCGCCTGTAGATTCATTGTCACCTCCCCCGAAGTGAAACTGCTTGTATATACATACAATACACCCCGTTCGGGTCAGGACAAGATATAAATCTGTGCTAAAGTAACATTTCTTTATGCCAATAGATTAAGGCGTTGGTATGTCCAAGACCAAGCTGCTCAACATCCGCATCGACCCCGAGCTGAAAAAAAGAGCCAAGAAACTCGCGGAAGCGGACGGCCGCTCGCTTTCCAACTGGGTCACCAGCCTCATCGCAAGCAGGGTAAAGGAAGCGGAAAAAAAGGAGCCGAAGTCCGCGAAAAAGGACTGAGTCCTCAGGAACCGTGGCGCTGGCGGACTTCCTCCAGGGTAAGGTGCCTGACGTCATTCCCCTCCACCAGGTAGATCACTTCCTCGCAGAGATTGACGGCATGATCGCCGATGCGCTCAAGGGCGCGGGCGCAGCTGTTGACCCGAAGCATGCTTTTCACCCGTTGGGGATACTCCATCATATGGGTCATCAGCAGGCGGGTGAGCGTCTTGAACTCCCGGTCTATCTCCTCGTCGCGGGCGATGATCGAGATCGCGAGCTCGACATCGAGCCTGGCGAAGGCATCCAGCGCGCCGCGCAGCATGGAACTCACGCCGTCCCCCAGGTGCTTCGGTTCAGTGTAGTAGGACTGCCGGTCCCGATCGTCCGCGAGCTTCATCGCCATGCGACCTACCTTCGCCGCCTCGTCACCAATGCGCTCGAGGTTCGACACCATACGGATAATCGCCACCACCATGCGCAGGTCCCGGGCCGCGGGTTGGCGCCGTGCCAGAATTTCGGTGCACTGGGCGCTGATCTGCAGTTCCAGTTCGTTCACCTGGTAATCCGACTTGGCGACGGACCTGGCCATTTTTTCATCGCCGGACACCAGTGCTTCCAGCGCGTGACGGCACTGATGCTCCACCAGGCCGCCCATGGTCAGGACACTGCTTCGCAACTCCTCCAGCTCCGCATTGTAACGCTGGGATGTGTGTTGGTCAGCCTGCAGAGATTTTTCCATAGGGGGCTCCATGGCCGGGTCAGCCAAATCGGCCGGTAATATAATTCTCGGTGAGTTCGTGCTTGGGCATGGTGAACACCTGCCTGGTATCGCCCACCTCGATCAGCTTCCCCAGATGGAAATAGGCGGTGCGCTGGGATACCCGGGCTGCCTGTTGCATCGAATGTGTCACGATGGCGATAGTGTAATTTGCCCTTAGTTCGTCGATCAGCTCCTCGATGCGGGCGGTGGCGATCGGGTCAAGCGCGGAGCAGGGCTCATCCATGAGAATCACCTCGGGGCTTACCGCGATAGCGCGAGCGATACACAGGCGTTGCTGCTGTCCGCCGGACAGGCCGGTGCCCGGCTTGTCCAGCTGGTCCTTCACCTCATTGAACAGGCTGGCCCGGCGCAGGCTGTCTTCAACGATCTCATCCAGTTCCGCCTTGTTGTGGGCCAGGCCGTGGATGCGGGGACCATAGGCGACGTTCTCATAGATCGACTTGGGGAAGGGATTGGGCTTCTGGAATACCATCCCGACCCGGGCACGCAACAGCACGGTATCCTGTTCAGTGCCGTAAATATTCTCTCCGTCCAGGACAATTTCGCCCTCTACCCGACAGATCGGGATAATGTCATTCATCCGATTGAGGGTGCGCAGGAAAGTGGACTTGCCGCAGCCGGAAGGCCCGATCATGGCGATGACCTCGTTGCGGCCTATGTCGAGCGACACATTGGTAATCGCCTGTTTGTCGCCGTAATAGACATTGACGTTGCGCGCGGTCATCTTGGGATCCGTGACAAAAGGCGCACCGATCGTCCGGTAGTCATCCCGCTCGACGTGCTCGCGGATATCGAGGGGGCGCTTCTTCGCGCCGGCTATTGCGCCGGTGACTTCGGGCGGCTCTACCCTGTCCATTTTCGTTTCCCCTGTGGCCAATGACAAAGCGTTGGCCGTTTCATTCACGTTCATGGATTGTACCTGATTAATTCTTTTCAAAGTGACGGCGCAGATAAATCGCCAGAGCGTTCATCGCAATCAGGAACCCCAGCAGCACCATGATCGCTGCTGACGTCTTCTCCGTAAATCCTCGCTCAGGGCTGTCCGCCCAAAGATAGATCTGCACTGGCAACACGGTCGCCGAATCGGTGACACCGGCAGGTGCGTCCATGATAAACGCGACCATGCCGATCATCAGCAGCGGAGCGGTCTCACCCAGGGCATGGGCCATACCGATGATCGAGCCAGTCAGTATACCGGGCATGGCCACGGGCAGGACGTGGTGAACCACCGTCTGCAACTTGGAGGCGCCCACACCGAGAGCAGCCTCGCGGATAGAGGGTGATACCGCCTGGATCGCTGCGCGGGAAGTAATGATAATGGTGGGCAACGTCATGAGGGAGAGCACGATACCGCCCACCAACGGAGCGGAGCGCGGCAATTCGAAGAAATTGATAAATACCGCCAGGCCCAACAGGCCGAAAACGATGGACGGTACCGCCGCCAGGTTGTTGATGTTGATCTCTATCAAATCGGTGAAACGGTTGCGGGGGGCGAACTCTTCCAGGTATACCGCCGACGCCACCCCGATGGGGAAGGCGATGGCAAAGGTGACGATGAGGGTGAAAAACGAACCGTACAAAGCCACCTTGATCCCTGCCATCTCGGGTTCACGGGAGTCTCCCTGGGTGAAAAACGCCATGTTGAACCGGGATTCCGTCCGCCCCTGGGCTCGCAGCTGGTCCAGCCAGGCGATTTGCACGTCTTTCAATTTCCGATCCGCTTCCGCCGTCGCTGCGCTGACCTGTCCTTTCAGGTAACTCCCCGCCTCCGAGTGCGCGCGCATCCAGATTTCCCTGGTCTGTCCTACCAGGCCGGGATCAGCGAGTACCTGGTCGCGCAGGTCATACTCTGCGCCAACGCTGACCAGGCGATACAGCAGCAGCTTCTCCTGGCGGCTGCTGGCGTCGGGGAACATGGCGCGCAAGCTGGATCGTATCGGGCTGAGGTAATCCGCGGCATAGATCTGTTCCGGGCTGGCCCCGGGCTCCAGGCCGAGCTCCGCGGGGTCCAGGTTTACAGTCACCCTGAGGTACTGCTGGGTGAACGCCGGGGTACCCTTGCTGACGATATCGAACAACAGCACAAACAGGAAGGTGAAGCCGATGAGTACTGCCAGCCGGCCATACCACTGGAAGCGTCGCTCCCGGGCGTAGCGCTTTTTCAGGGATGCCTTGATCGCGAGGCTGGCCTTCTTTGAGCGTTGCTCATTCGTATTGTTCACGGTATTTCCTGACGACGTAGAGAGCGATGACGTTGAGCAGCAGCGTGACGAAGAAAAGTAAAAGCCCGAGGGCAAAGGCGGCAAGGGTCTTGGGGCTATCAAACTCCTGGTCGCCGACCAGCAGTGTCACGATTTGCACCGTGATCGTAGTGACCGCCTCCAGCGGGTTGAAGCTCAACTTGGCGGACAAGCCGGCCGCCATCACCACGATCATGGTCTCGCCAATAGCGCGGGATACCGCAAGCAGAATACTACCCACAATCCCGGGCAACGCCGCGGGCAACAGTACATGGCGGATAGTTTCGTTCATGGTGGCGCCCATGCCCAGCGAGGCCTCACGCAGTGTGTCAGGCACCGCGTTGATGATGTCATCCGACAGGGACAGGACGAATGGAATGATCATGATACCCATCACAAGGCCAGCCGCCAGGGCGCTCTCTGAAGCCACGTCCAGCCCAAGGGACTCACCCAGGGAACGAATCGCCGGCGCGACCGTCAGTGCCGCGAAAAAGCCATATACCACCGTGGGCACCCCGGCGAGGATTTCGAGCACCGGTTTGGCGATAGCGCGAAAACCCCGGCTGGCATACTCCGAGAGGTAAATGGCCGACATCAGTCCTACGGGTATCGCAATGACCATGGCCACTGCCGAAATCAGCAGGGTGCCGACAAAGAGAGGGACAACGCCGAAAGCGCCCGCGGCCCCTACCTGGTCGGAGCGGATGGCCATCTGCGGACTCCACTGCAGCCCGAACAGGAAATCGGTTACGGGAATCAGCTGGAAAAAACGGATGGCCTCAAACAGCACCGAAAGCACTATACCGAGCGTGGTGAGTACTGCGATCGAGGAGCAGGCAAACAGTATCCAGG
>CAYTDW010000291.1:0-4569 GCA_964436585.1 uncultured Halioglobus sp.
GTTCAGCCACCGGTGGACGCGCACGTTGCGCAGCCCGGTCACGCGGCGTCCGGGCGCCCGCAGCCGGGCGCCAGCCGCCAGGCGATCGACCATGGACATCATGGCCAGGGCCGGTACCGTCCAGGTCGGACAGTGATCTTGGAGCCAGGTGTCACGCGCCGGATCCAGGATCTCGTCACTGATGGCATCCACGGCCGGGTCGCCGGCGACAATGCGCATGCCCAGCCAGCGCATCAATGCTGCTGCGGTGGTAGTGCCTGTTGTCCTTGCCAGGTATAAGCCCGCGTCATCCATCTTGACGATAGCTGCCACCAGCCCGTAAACACCTACCGTCATCACCAGGGCGATACCGCACAATACCAGCACCTGGGTGACAAACACCTCGTTGGCTACGATCCCCAGGGTGAGCACGATGATTTCTGCCGACAGGATGAAATCGGTGCGAATCGCGCCCTTGATGCGATCGTGCTCGTAGGCCACCAGGTCGACCGCGGGATCCGCCACATGCGCCAGCAGATCCTCCCGCTGCGCTGCCGCTTCGGCGCCACCGTGCAGGAACCCATGGCTCAATTTTTCAAAACCCTCATAGCAAAGAAACAGGCCGCCCAGGACCAGGGCCGGCAGGATGGCCCAGCTGGCCAGTGCCGCAAGGGCCAGGGCCGCCGGCACAAGGATGCACTTGTTGCGCAGCGAGCCCTTGGCCACCGCCCAGACAACGGGCAGCTCCCGCTCCGCCCTCACCCCGGTGAGTTTCTCGGCGTTGACCGCGAGATCATCGCCGAGCACGCCGGCGGTCCTGCCGGCGGCGACCTTGGTCATGGTCGCCACGTCATCCAGCACGGCGGCGATGTCGTCCAGAAGAATCAACAGGCTGCTACCCGCCATCGCGTTTATCTCCCGCCGTCAGCCTTTCTTCTTGCCTTGCTTGCGTCTGCGTTTCGCGGTGTGGTGCATTTCCGATTTGGGGAAACGCGGCAGCTTGCCGGTTTCGAGGTACTCGTGAATGGTTTCCTGCGAACGGATGAGGGCGGCTCGCTTGCCGCGCCGCGCGTACTCGTTGCTCTGGCTCGCATCGAGAACGCGCGCCTTGACGTTGTCGTACCACTGCTGGTCGAGGATATTCTGGATAGTGCGCTGGGCGTCCCGGTCGAAGATCGGGCAGAGCACCTCCACCCGGAAATCCAGGTTGCGGGTCATCAGGTCCGCCGAGCTGATCATGTAACGCGGATTGCCGCGATTGTAAAACATGTACACCCGGGGGTGTTCCAGGTAGCGGTCAACAATGCTGATGGCCTGGATATTGTCGGAAATCCCTTTCACACCGGGCAGCAGTGAGCACATGCCACGGACGATCAGCCGGATTTCCACTCCCGCCTGGCTGGCTTCATACAGTTTTCCCACCAGTTCCTTGTCAACCAGGTTGTTGCATTTGAGGGTCATGCTGGCCCGGTACCCCGCCTGGGCGTTGGCAATCTCGTGCTCGATCAGGCTCAACAGGCCCGGGCGCATCGAATGCGGAGACACCAGCAACAAGCGGTAGGTATGGCGCCGGTAGGTGTACTGCAGAAAATCGAAGACGTTGAACACATCCTTGCCAATATTCTGGTCGTAGGTCAGCAGGGTGAAGTCGGTGTACAGCTGCGCCGTCTTCTCATTGAAATTTCCAGTACCCACGTGGCTGTAAAAGCGTGTGCTGATGCCCTCCCTGCGCTCTATCAGCAGCAACTTGCTGTGTACCTTGAGACCCTGGATGCCGAATATCACGTTGATCCCGCTGTCCGTAAGGCGCTGCGCCCAGCTGATGTTGGCCGCCTCGTCAAAGCGCGCCGCCAGCTCCACCACCGCCAGCACCCGCTTGCCGTTGTGCACGGCGTTGAGCAATGCATCGATCACCCTGGAGTCCTTCGCGATCCGGTACAGGCAAATCTTTATCTCTATCACCTGGGGGTCCAGGGCCGCCGTCTTGAGCAGGTCGATAACGTAATCAAAGGGGTGGTAGGGATAATAAAGCAGCACATCCTTCTCGCGGATCGCGTCGAAAATACTGTCCTGGTGCTCCAGCCGGGGTAGTCGGACAGGAGGCAGCGGCTTGAACTCGAGAAACTTCGGTCCCGCCTTGGGAAACGACATGAAATCCTTGGAATTATGGTAGCGGCCGCCGGCAATCAGGCTGTCATACTTGCCGAAGCCGAAGCGGTTGGTGAGATACTCCAGCAGGCGCGCCGGCATCTTGCCGTCGTATACCATGCGCACGGCGTCGGCCCTGCGGCGTTTCTTCAGGCTGACAGCCATCTTGTCGATCAGGGTCTGGTCGATACCCGTGTCGATAGCAAGTTCCGCGTCCCGGGAGAACTTGAAACAGAAGGCCCTGGCCTCACCGACAGGAATCACACCGCGAAACATCTGGGGCAGGCAGGCCCTGATGATATTGTCCAGTACGATAAAGACCTTGCCGCTCCCGCCCTTGCGCTTGGGAATCTCCACAAACCGCGGCAGGCGGTCGGTGGGAACCTCAACCACCGCGTAGTTGAAATTGTCGCCGGTTTTGATATCCACCGCCAGGTAGAGCGACTCGTCATTGAGCGCTGGAATGGGCTGGGAGTCGCGGAGCAGGATTGGCTCCAGTTCCGGCAGCACCGTGCGGGTAAAGTAACCCTGCACCCAGGCCGCCTGGCCCGCATCGAGCTGGGATTCATCGATGAGGTAGATGTGGCGGTCCGCCAGTTCCCTGAGCACTTCCAGGTAGATCCGGTCGAACTCATGCTGCAGGTGCACCACGTTCTCCTGGATCGCAACCAGCAAATCCTTGAACTGTTGCTTGTCGCCACCGGCAGACATGGAGATCAGGCGGCGGACCTCCGCTACCCGTACCCGGAAAAACTCGTCCATGTTGTTGGAAAAGATACCCAGGTAGCGCAGCCGGGCCAGCAACGGGTTGGTCTGGTCGGCGGCCTCCTGTAACACGCGCGCATTGAACGAGAGCCAGCTGAGCTCCCTCGGCATGAACAGGTCCTGGTCCAGCATGTCCGCCAGGCGAATTTTGATCGGGTTGGCCATCACGTCACCGGTCACAGAAATGCCACTTTGAATGGGGTTTTTTCAGTCGTCGAAGGCGACTTGGGCAGGGCAATTTAAACTACTTCAGGTTACAACAATAGCCTCCGCAGGCAAAAGCGGTCGTAATGCACAGCCGCGGGGGCCCAAATAAAAAGCCGGGCCGAAAGCCGGTAAAGCAGGGATCAGGCAAAGGCCAGTCCGCCGCCGTGGCGAGGGCTTCCGAACAGGCCTCCTGCACCGGCATGGCCCCGCGCCCCAACAGCATGGCCGCCCGCGCCGGACCTGGAGCAGATTCTAGAATTCACATTAACCTTTGGCGGTTTCTTCTGGATTTTATTGCAAAAAAAAGCCCGCAAGACAGGTCATGTGTTGCGGGCCAACAGCCATATGTTTCGGGGCAGAAACATAGGCCAGGGGACGTGTTCGCACACCCGGGGAGGGCGTGCACTGATGAAGATAGCCAAGCTTGGGGAGAATGCAAATTTTTACCGGAAAAATGTGAGCCGCCGCGCGAATCCGCGGGCGACCGAGACCTCAACCGTAAAACCAGTAGGCGACAGCTATCGAGGCGCTGATGCCAGCGACATCCGCTGTCAGGCCACAGGCCAGTGCGTGGCGGCCATGGCGAATGCCCACGGCCCCGAAATACACCGCGAGCACGTAGAAAGTCGTTTCCGTGGAGCCCTGCATGGTGGCGGCGAGACGCCCCTGGAAGGAATCCACGCCGAAGGTATTCATGGTATCGATCATCATGGCCCTGGCACCGGATCCCGACAGGGGTTTCATCAGGGCAGTGGGCATGGCATCCACCCAGCGCCCATCCCAGCCGCCCAGCACGACCAGGTCCCGCAGGCCGCTCATGGCGATATCCATGGCGCCGCTGGCGCGCAGCACGCCGATGGCCGCGAGCATTGCCACCAGGTAGGGAATGATGCCGATCGCAGTGTCAAAGCCCTGCCGCGCCCCCTCGATGAAGGTGTCGTAGACATTCACCGAGCGCCGGTGCGCCACCAGCAGGAACAACAGGATGAGAGCCATGATCAGCAGGTTGCTGAGAAGGCTGGACTGGCGCTGCAGCTCATCGGTGCCGAGTGTCGCAAACCAGCCGACCAGCGCCAGCAGGAACGCGAACCCGGCACCGAGGTAGATCAGCACGATCGTGTTCGCCAGATTTATACGTTGCACCCAGGCGGTCACCAGCAGTCCCGCCAGGGTGGAGCAGCAGGTGGCTATGAGTATCGGGATGAACACCGATGCCGGATCCGGCGCACCCAGTTGCGCGCGGTACAACAGGATCGTCATGGGGAACAGGGTGACAGCGGACGTGTTCAGCACCAGGAAGAGGATCTGCGCATTGCTGGCCACTTCGGGGGTGGGGTTGAGCGACTGCAAATCCTTCATCGCCTTGATACCCAGCGGGGTGGCGGCGTTGTCCAGCCCCAGCGCGTTGGCCGCCAGGTTGAGGGTCATGGATGAGATGGCGGGATGACCGGCTGGCACCCCCGGCATCAA
>CAYTDW010000292.1:0-4563 GCA_964436585.1 uncultured Halioglobus sp.
GCTGATCGTCGCCCTGATGACCACGGCGATGGGGCAGTCGCTGGTTTTTGCCATACTCGCCCCGTTGGGCCGCGAGGTCCGGCTGGGCGAATTGCAGATCACCTCCATCATCGCCATTTCCGCCCTGGTCTTCGGCCTGGCGGCGCCCGTCTGGGGCCGCCTCAGCGACCGCGTGGGACGCAAACCGGTCATTATCACCGGGTTGCTGGGCTATACCCTGGGCACCCTGTGTTTCACCAGCGTATTTTATGCCGGTCTCACTGGCGCGCTGGCAGGTACCGCCCTTTACGCAACCTTGCTGGCGGCGCGCTGCAGCCAGGCGCTCATCATGTCCGCCACCAGCCCCGCCAGTACCGCCTACGCGGCTGACTACTCCGGGCGGGAGACCCGCACCGCCACCATGGCCCGGCTGGGCACCGCCAACAGCATCGGTACTATCCTCGGTCCCGCAGTGAGCGGCGCGCTGGCCACTTTCGGCCTGTTGGCGCCGCTGTACTTTGCCGCAGGCATGGCGGCCATGGCCGCCCTGCTGGTATGGCGCCAGCTGCCATTCACCCCCAGGGCGGAACTCAGCAGCCGCAGGGTTACGGCTCGCCTGCGGGTCACCGACCCGCGCATCCGGAGGTACCTGGCGACCGCCGTCGGGGTGTTTGTGGGATTTTCCGGCATTCAGCAGACCCTGGGGTTCCAGTTGCAGGACAAACTGCAGCTGAGCGGCATCGAGACCGCGCAGACGACCGGCGCGGCGCTGCTGATATCCGCCGTATTCACCTTCCTGATCCAGGTCACCGTTATGCAACGCACGTCACTGAAGGCCGCCTGGCTCATTCGCCTGGGCCTGGCGTCGCTCGCTGTGGGCGCCATCATCATCACCGCTTCCGGCAGTTTTGTTGTGCTGGGCACCGGCATGGCCTTTCTCGGCGCCGGCATGGGCCTTAGTATGCCCGCCATCGCAGCCGGGGCATCCCTCGCGGTAAGTCCCGGGGAGCAGGGCGCTGCCGCCGGCCTGGTCAGTTCCTGCCCGGCCATCGGTTTCGCCATAGGATCAGTTTGCGCCGGCGCCCTCTACCAGCTGCACGGCGCGCTGGCGCCGCTGTTCAGCGCCGCCGTATTCCTGTCGATTCTGGCGGCGGTAGTAGTACACAAACGGCAGGGGAGGCTGTGCAAATAGGCCCTCAGTTGTAGTAATCTGGGCGTCCGTTTTGAACAGTCAGACCCATGCGAATCCAGTTACTGCTACTCAGTTTCCTGTTACCCGGAGCCGTCAGCGCGGCCACTTTTGAGATGCCACTACCGGAGTTCGACCTCGTCGGCGCCATCCACGAGGTGGAGGCCCGGCATGAGGACACCCTGCTGACTATCGCGCGCCGCTACGACATAGGCCAGGAACAGATTGTTCGTGCCAATCCGGATGTCGACCGCTGGCTGCCGGGCGAAGGTACCCGGGTAACTATCCCGACACGCTACATTTTGCCGGCGGCCCCGCGGGAGGGGCTGGTGCTCAACGTGCCGGAAATGCGGCTCTACTACTACCCGAAGCCGAAACCCGGCGAGACCCCGGTAGTGAAAACCTTCCCGGTGGGCATTGGGCGGCAGGATTGGGCCACGCCCCTGGGCGTTACCAGGATTGTGAACAAGATAAAGGACCCCACCTGGACGCCACCGGCGTCCATCCGCAAGGAACACCTCGAGAAGGGTGATCCCCTGCCGGCGGTTGTACCGGCGGGTCCGGACAACCCCCTGGGGCAATATGCCATGCGGCTGGCCCTGGGTGGTGGCGCTTACCTCATCCACGGCACCAACAAGGCCCTCGGCGTGGGTATGCGCGCCTCCCACGGCTGCATCCGCATGATGCCGGAGGATATCGAGTACCTGTTCCAGCATGTTCCCGTGGGCGCCCAGGTGCGGATCGTGAGCGAAACGGCCAAGGTCGGCTGGTTTGGCGGGAAGCTCTACCTGGAAATCCACGAACCGCTGGAAGAAGACCTGGTGGGACAGGCCACCCTGCTCGACAATGCCCTGCGGCTGATCGACGCCGCCCAGCAAAGCCGGCTGGTGGAGCTGGATGAGGAAGCCATAGCGCGGGCTTTGGAAGAACGGACCGGGATGCCGGTGGCGATTTCCAAAAACGTTTAGCTCTCGATATTCGTCGCTGCCGGCCTGCCCGATAAAACGGGGCACAAAAAAACGGGCCGTGATCTGGGACCACGGCCCGTTCTTCAGGGTATTACCCCAGTACAGCTTACTTCTGCATTGAGCTCTTGAACATGCGGTCCAGCTTCTCGTTGGTCGCATTGGCGGCGTCGCGCGCCTGCTCAGCAGCAGTCTTGGCAGCAGCAGCGTCACGCTTGGCAGCGGAAGCGTCAGCGGCAGCCTGGCTGGCGGTGCTGTTGGCCTTGTCGACTTCTGCACGCAGAGCGTCGAGGTCGCCAGTGGTGGCACAACCGGTCAGGCCGGCCAGAGCCACTACCATTACACCAGTAGATACAGTCTTGTAGATATTACGCATTTGTTTCTCTCCTTTTACCCTAAAAAAAGGGCCTTCGCCCATTAAAGCATCCGGGTATAACCCTGACTTTCATACTCGAAAGCCGGGGCCCTCCCCATCACCAAATCTGGAAGCGGTCGCCTGTGACAGCACTAGACCCCCTGCCCGCGCATATTCTCTTGGATACGATTGCGCTTCGCAAGCAAATATTTCGGCGACATATTGCGCAATATCAAGTAATTCGGGGCCTAGCGAACGCTTACGAGGGTCCCTATTCCCACCCATTGCGCCAATTCGTCGATCTGTTCATTGGTAACCGCGATGCAGCCTTCGGTCCAGTTGAAGCGCCCGTGTATCTTTTCATCACCCACCCCGAGGCCGTGGATACCCAGGTTTCCTCCCAGGGTAGTATTCTGGGGCGGCGGTTGTTTCGCCAGCCAGGCATTGTTGATAGCGAGGTACTCCTCGGGGCCCAGGCGACCGTCGGCGAGCGCCCGTTTGGCATGTTCCATGGTGGGGTAGTCGAAGCCCATAAACGTGCGGAAACGGCTCTTCGGATTGATGCGGGCGACCCTGAAGTCGCCGAGGGGCGTGGTCTCATCATTCACCCGTTTTGCCAGGGTGGGCCCATTGCTGCCGATGGCAATATTTTCAAACTCCTTCAGGGTATCTTTCCCGCGCTTCACCGTCAGCGTCAAACGGGAGGTATCCACCAGCAACCAGACATCCTGCGCATCCGCCTGGGCGCTGCACAGGGGCGCAAAGGCTGCCTGGAGCAGTAACAGGGACATCAGGATATAACGGCTTGCAATGGGTGCGCAGCGGCGCGGCGGTGTTGGAGTGTGCACTTATCATCGTTCCTGGCGGTTGCGCCAAGTGTACAGATTCTGCCGGCACAATGTCACGGCCGGCGTGTAAATTCCAGGACAATCTTGTGGAAAAATAACCGCTTAGGGCATCAGCCGCGCCAGCGCGGTGCGCAGCCCGGCAGGTATCGGGACCGGCTTGTCCGCCGCCCGATCGACGAATACATGGACGAAGTGACCATGGGCGACCGCCTCCTGCCCACCCTCCCGGAAAATGGCGAGGCCGTACTGCACTGAACTGTTGCCGAGCCGGTCCACCCGCAAGCCCGCCTCGATGGGCTCGGGATAGGTGATCGGGGCGTGGTACTCACAACCGGAGTTGACCACGTAGCCCACGATCCGGCCATCGCCGATATCCATGCCGCCCTGCTCGATGAGGTAGCGGTTGGCGGCCGTATCAAAGTAGGAGTAGTAGGTCACGTTATTGACATGACCGTAGATATCGTTGTCGGACCAGCGTGTGGTGATGGGATAAAACACCTTGTATTCCGCTCGCGCGGGCGGCCCGGACCTGCTCATGCCACTCTCCGGAAAGCCGCCCGGTAAATGCCCAGCGCATCCTCGTAGCTCACGTCCCTGGGGTTATTGACCAGTAGCCGCTGCTGCAGCATGGCATCCTCCGCCAGTCGTTCCAGCCTGCCCTCATCGACCCCGGCGGCCTCCAGGGTTGCCGGCAGTGCCACATCGTCGATCAGCTGCCGCAGGGCCGCGACCAGGGCCGAGGTTTTCGCCTCGGCGCCGCCTGCGATCGGTGCGCCCACCACGATTTCAGCCAGCTCCGCGTACAGCTCACAGGCGCTGGGGGCATTGAACTCCAGCACCGTCGGCAATACCAGGGAGTTACTCAGCCCGTGGGGAATGTGGTAGTGCCCGCCCAGGGGGTAGGCCAGGGCATGCACCGCCGCGACCGGGGCGTTGGCGAAGGCCTGCCCGGCGAGGCAGGCGCCCAGCAGCATGTTTTCCCGGGCTTCGCGGTTGCGGCCGTCGCGCACGGCTGTGCGGATATTGCGCGCCAGCAGGGTGAGGGCATGGCGCGCGAGGTTATCGGAAATCGGGTTCTTCTGATGGCGGGAGGTATAGGCCTCGATGGCGTGCACCATGGCGTCCACCCCGGTCATCGCGGTTATCGCGGCCGGCAGGCCCAGGGTGAGGTCGGCGTCCAGCACCGCCACGTCAGGCAGCAGCACCGGCGAGGAGACCCCTGCCTTG
>CAYTDW010000293.1:0-4561 GCA_964436585.1 uncultured Halioglobus sp.
GTCGAGGCCGAAGGGATTGCCGATCGCCAGCACCTTGCGCCGCCCGGTCAGCTCCGACGAGTCCCCCAGCGGCAGGGTCACCAGCTTGTCCGGCGGATCGGTGATGCGCAGCACCGCCAGGTCTTTCTCCGGGGCCAGGCCGACCACCTCCGCGGCGTGCTCGCTGCGATCCTGCAGGGTGACCGTCAGCCTCTGGGCGCCGGCAATGACATGGTAGTTGGTGACGATCAGGCCGCTGGCATCCCAGATGAAACCGCTGCCGGCGCCCTGGGGTATTTCCTGGATGTTGAGACTGAAGAAATCGCGCCGCAGGGCAGAATTGGTGACAAATACCACCGAGGCGCTGGCTTTGCGGAAGATTTCGGTGCTGTTGGCCTCGTCTTCGGTGGCAAAGCTCAGGTAGTCGACCCCGGCAGCCCGGGCGGGAGCCAGGATCAACAGCAGGGCCAGGGGCAGGGCGTAGCGCAACAGCTGTAACATGGATTTGCCTGTGCCCGGCTATTCCTGCTGTATGCGCTCGATGAAGCGATTGATGCGCCGGGCGTTGGCGCCGAGGTCGCCCTGGCCGACCCGTGATACCGAGCGCAAATCCACCAGGGTGCCCTCGGCCCCGGTGCGCACGCGGATGACGATGTCGTCCTTGAAGCCCATGATGGTGGTGGTATCAACCGCCTCGATAATGCCGCTGTTGCGATCCTGCAGGTAGATGTCCCAGCCCATTTCCATGGCCACCCGCACGGCACGGTCGAATATCACCTCGTACTCCAGGGGGCTGCGCAGGGTCTGCACTTCGGGATAGGCCGCGGCCTGCAGGGTGCGGGTCTCGGGGGCTGTGTCCAGGCTGTTGCTGCCGCTGCCGCGCTGCTGCGGGGCGGCGGTAAATACCGGCGGGTCCTGCAGGTCGGTGCTGATATCGTGGATGCGGGGGCGGTCTCCCCCGGCGAGCAGGGACAACAGCAGCAGGGTGCCGGGCACGGCGAACAGGGCGCGCCCTGCTATGGCCTTGCGCCAGCTCGCGTAGCGCGGCAGCAGCAACAGCACCATCGCCAGCAGCAACAGGATGGCGGCACCGAAACAGCCGATGGCGTAGAGCAGCAGCCCCTGCTGCCAGGCCCCCGAGCGCACGGTCATGACGGACACGGGGAGCACCACCAGCAGGGTGATGGCCAGTATGCCCAGCCAGTTGATCAGGGTGGGAAGTTTCTGGGCCGCCGTGCCCGGTATCTGGTTCATGCGAAGCTCCTCGGATCCAGCCGGTTTACCAGGGCAAAGAATACTATCTGCCCGATCCATATGCGAGTGGCCGGCCAGCCGGTTCAATTGGGCAGCCCTCGGGCTGTTTTAGGTGCGGGCGGTTTGAGCTGGCCAGCCGCATCTGTTTAACTCTCGCGCTGATCAACCACCGACGAGCGGGGATAAACACACGAGATGGGAAGAGTGGCCGGCAAAGTAGCAATCGTCACCGGAGGGGCCAGCGGGATGGGCAGGGCGGACGCCATCCTGCTTGCGCGCGAGGGCGCCCGTGTGGTCGTGGCGGACCTGAACGAGAAGGATGGCAGCGAAGTGGCCCGGGGCATCGGCGCCAACGCCCTGTTCCTGCGCCTGGACGTGACCGATGAGGACAACTGGAAGACGGTGATCAGCGCCACGCTCGAGAAATTTGGCCGCCTCGATATCCTGGTCAACAACGCGGGCATGATCGCCCTGGGCACTATTGTCGATACCGACCTCGCCACCTGGCGCAGGATCAACGCGGTCAACAGCGACGGCGTGTTCCTCGGCTGCAAGCACGCCATTCCCGCCATGGCCGCCAGTGGCGGCGGCTCCATCATCAACATGTCGTCGGTGGCGGCCATTCACGGCCAGTCCTTCGTCGCCGCCTACACGGCCAGCAAGGGCGCGGTGCGCTCCCTCACCAAGAGTATCGCCATGTTCTGCAAGGAGCAGAAAAACGCTATTCGCTGCAATTCGATCCACCCGGACGGGGTGAAAACCCCCATGGTGGTGAAAGTGGCGATGGGCAAGGATGTCGCCACCGCAGAGGACATCGAGGCGGTCGGCAAGTACGGCAATATGTGCGACCCGGAGGACATCGCCAACCTCGTGCTGTACCTGGCCTCTGATGAATCGCGCTTCGTGAGTGGCGCCGAGATGCTGATCGACAACTGCGCCACCATCACTCCGCCCCTTGGTTTGATGTAGGCGAGCGCTGCGGGAGGCGGCCGTGGAAAAGCTGATCTATTCACTCTGGCCGCAGTCCGGGCGAAGCGCCGATGCGTTTCGGGATGAGTTGCTGGGCCAGCTCTGCCCGCAGCTGGCGCAGCTGCCCGACATACACGGCGTGCGCCTCGCGGTGGCCGACAGCGCGATAGCCGCGGCGCAGAAACGTCGCATGGAAAGCCACCCGCCGCTGCCGGCTGCGGTCCTGTCCCTGTGGGTGGACAATGCCGGTGCCGCCGCCGGCTGGGAGCCCCTGCTGGAACGGCATGTCGAGCGCAAGGCGGCGTACCTGGTGGTTGAGGCGGAGCCGCTGCCCAGCCGTGAGCGGCATCCGGCGGGGTCCGGCGAACGGGTTTACGGCATGTGCCATGTGGTGTTCATGCGCAGGCCCGCCCAGCTGGAGCGGGAGCAGTGGCTGTCTATCTGGAAGGACAGCCACACAACGGTGGCCATCGACACCCAGTCCACCTTCGGCTACCGCCAGAATGTGGTGGCGCGGGTGCTCGGTGCGGGTACCCTGGCTTTCGATGCCATCGTCGAGGAAAACTTTCCCCCCGAGGCAATGGACTCGGATCACGCTTTCTACAATACCGGGGGCGATGACGCCTTGTTGCAGCAGCGCATGACCGCCATGATCGAAAGCTGCGCGCGCTTTATCGATTTCGGTCACATCGATGTCATTCCGATGAGTGAGTATGTGATCAGGGATATCGTCAGGCCCTGACTCCGCCATAAAGAGCGTTTTACTCCGACCCCTTCTGCCCAGCCCCGGGGTGTCTAACGCTCCACATGAACCAGAGACTGGTGACAAGCAGCAGCAGCGAGATGCCAATATTCATATGGGCAGCGTAGGGAAAATAGGGGAAGGGCTCTCCCAGCATTTCCGCGGCCGTCCTGGCTCTTTTGACGCCATCCGCCAGCAGCGAAGCAGAAGAAACGCTTTGGAACAGCAGCCACAGTGTGTAAACGAAGTTCAGTACGACTACCTGTACCCGGGTCAGCTTTGCGCCCACCATGTAAGTCACGACGAGATACCCGCTCAATATGGCTATGGACAGTGAAAGAAGGCCTATTGCGTTGGATATGTTGCCCTGGGCAAGAGCAAAATATTCGTATGGTGTCATCCTCACATCCCCTTGTTGTCGTGCCTCCGACAAGGATATACGAATTGTCGGCTTTATAGGTGGTTCAGTCCTTCGACGTGAAAAAGACTTGGGCAGCACCCTACCTTGTGCAGCCCTGGTCCCTGCCGCGACTGCTTGCACGTGATGGCTCATTTTAAAAAAAGCCCTGTAAAAATAGTTCAAAATGCCTTGATCGGGGAAACGTCGGCTACTAAAATAGGCTGTATATAGATACAGTAGTCGAGGATTTCGCCGTGACCAACCTCGCCGCAGTTCCTCCGCATACCCAGCCGGATAACGATGAACAGCTGGCCGAGCAGATCACCCTGCTGGCCGGCCAGATCAACGTCGCCAATTACCGTTTGCTGAAACTGATAGCGCAGTTCGATCAGCGCAGGGGCTGGAGCGGCGGCGGCACCGTGCGCTCCTGCGCCCACTGGCTGAACTGGAAATGCGGCATCGCCCTGGGGGCCGCCCGGGAGAAGGTACGGGTAGCCCAGTGCCTGCAATATTTACCCCTGATTGACGCCTCCTTCGCTTCCGGTGAAATCAGTTATTCCAAAGTGCGCGCCATGACCCGGGTGGCCACGCCGGAGAATGAAGACTTCCTGCTGACCATTGCACGCTATGGCACCGCCAGCCACGTGGAGCAGGTGGTGAACAAATACCGGGGCGTGCAGCGCTCCATGGACGATTCCCACGAGCGGGCGCAGGAGCAGGCCCGCAAGCTGGTCTACTACCAGGACGACGACGGAATGTGGGTGATCCACGCGAAGTTGCCAGCGGAAGCAGGTTTGATCGTGGTGAAGGCGATCGAGGCGGTGGCTAAGCCCCAGCAGGATGCCCGGCAGGAGCAACTGCGGGAACAGTGCCGGGACGTTCCCGCGGGAACGTTTTCCGAGGAGGACAAAGTCCCCGAACCACAGCGCTTCAACGACCTGCTGGAGCAGACACGGGCGGACGCGCTGGTGACCATCACCGAGCATTTCCTCGCAAGCAGCGCCGATAAGGGGCAGTGGCAGGGCCTGAAGGGCAGCGAACGCTGCCAGGTGATGCTGCATGTGGACATCAATACCCTGCGCGAACACACTAACCCATCGAACCCGGCACGCCATCACTGCCAACTGGACGACAAGCAGTGGATTTCCCCCACCACAGCCCGGCGCCTGGCCTGCGATGCCAGCCTGGTGACGGTGCTGGAGGATGAACAGGGCAAG
>CAYTDW010000294.1:0-4551 GCA_964436585.1 uncultured Halioglobus sp.
TTAAGTTGCTCGACCGTCGCCAGCGCCTGGCTGTAAGTCAGATCTATGCTGGTGTCACTGTAGTGTCGCGCGCAGGCCTGCGGAATATGCAGGAAGTCCGCCTCGGGGTAGCGCCCGGCGGTATCGACAAAACACTGGTACACGCTCTCCACGAGTTTACTTGACCGCGATGGCTTCAATTTCCACCATGGCCTCCGCCTCCATCAGGGCGACCACCTGGACGACCGCCATGGCGGGGAAATTGCGCCCGATGACCTCCCGGTAGGCGGCGCCGATGCCGGCCAGGTTATCCAGGTAGGCCTGCCTGTCCGTGATGTACCAGGTCATCCGCACCAGGTGTTCCGGCCCGGCGCCCGCCTCGCGCAGGACGCAGAGAATATTTTCCAGGGTGGCCCTGACCTGCTTGACGAAATCCCGGCCCGGGAATTTCCCCTCGGCATCCCAGCCAACCATACCTGCGGTATAAATGGTCTGCCCAGCGCTGGCGGCGATACCGTTGGCGTAGCCTTTGGGGCGCGGCCATCCCGGCGGTTGCAGGGTTTTATTCATAACAGGGCACCTTCTTTTGGACGGGCGTTCTTTTGGATGGGCGTTCCAGGGTCGGTTTACGGCCGGGCCGGAAAGTATTTTAAACCTAAAATAGTTGCCCGGGCAACTGCGAATTCAGTTTGGCTCAAAGGGGCGTGGCAGTCGTCCCGCGCCGGACTGGCAGGGCTCGCAGGTTTGCGCAGGCAACCGCATTGGTCGCGTTGCATTCGCACCGCATTAGTCGTTGTCATTTGTCCCGCGAGCGGATAATATTTTAAAACTAAAATATAATCTGGCCGGCGTTGGGCTGGCAGGAGGAGCACAGTTATGAGCAACACCTTATTGGCGGATCTTGTCCGGGGCCTTGCAAGCGGCACTGTCCGTCTGGTGGACCTGACTGAAACCCTGCGCCCGGAATACCCCACGATCCAGCTACCCGCGGAATTTGGCCAGGCCTGGGGTTTTCGCAAGGAAACCATCTCCCATTACGATGACAGGGGACCCGGCTGGAGCTGGAGTAACTTTTCCATGAGTGAGCATACCGGCACCCACCTCGACGCGCCGGCCCACTGGGTGACGGGCAAGGACCTGCCCGGCGCCACCGTCGACACCATGCCGTTGCAGCAGATGATCGCCCCCGTGTGCGTGATCGACTGCAGCGCGCAGGTGGCGGCAGACAAGGGATTTATTCTGACCAGAGCCTTTCTGCTCGACTGGGAACAGACTCACGGCCGGATAGCCGCGGGCAGCTGGGTGTTCCTGCGCTCCGATTGGCGCAAGGTCGCGGCCGCTGACAATTACACCAATATGCAGGCGGACGGCGCCCATTCTCCCGGACCGGACAAGGAGGCCGTGCTGTGGATGATCGAGGAGCGCGACGTGCTGGGGTTCGGCACCGAGTGCGTCGGCACCGACGCCGGCCAGGCCTTCGCCATGGACCCGCCCTATCCCTGCCATCACTTCATGCACGGCAACGGCAGGCTGGGACTGCAGTGCATGACCAACCTGGACCAGCTGCCCGCCACCGGGGCGGTGGTGGTTTCCACCCCGCTGAAAATCATCGACGGCTCCGGCAGCCCCCTGCGCGTCATCGCCCTGGTTGCGGGCTAGCGGGGCCGTCGCAGTGGCAGAGCGCTCCTTCACCAAGGAAGTACAGCACCTCAAGCTGGGGGCGGGCGAGGTATTCCGGGGCGAGGGCATCCTGGCCATCACCAAGGGCCTGTTGCAGTCGGGAGTGGCCTACGTCGGCGGTTACCAGGGTTCACCCATATCGCACCTGATGGATGTGCTGGCCGATGCCCAGGACATACTCGGTGAGCTCGGCGTCCACTTCGAACAGTGCGGCAGCGAGGCCACCGCGGCAAGCATGCTGTCGGCTTCGATCAATTACCCCCTGCGCGGCGCGGTTGCGTGGAAGTCGACGGTGGGCACCAACGTCGCCAGCGACGCGCTGGCGAACCTCGCCTCCAGCGGTGTGACCGGCGGCGCCATGGTGGTGGTGGGGGAGGACTACGGCGAGGGTTCCAGCATCATGCAGGAACGCACCCACGCATTCGCCATGAAATCCCAGATGTGGCTGCTGGACCCGCGCCCCAGCCTGCCGCACATCGTGGAGATGATCGAGCACGGCTTCGCCCTGTCCGAGGCCAGCAATACCCCCCTGTTCCTGATGGTGCGGATCCGGACCTGCCACGTCACCGGCGAGTTCGTCGCCAAGGACAACGTGGCGCCCCGTTACAACAGCACTCGCACGGTGCCGCCGGCGCGGCAGGCCGAGCGTATTATTCTTCCGCCCCTCATCTTTGAGCAGGAGCGGGACAAGGTGGCGCGGCGCCTGCCCGCGGCGCTTGACTATATTGTCGAACACCGGCTCAACGAGGTGTTTGACGGCGACCTGGGCGAGGTCGGCCTGATCCTGCAGGGAGGCCTGTACAACGCCGCCATCCGGGCCCTCGAGCGCCTGGGCCTGGCGGACGCCTTCGGCAACAGCCGCGTTCCGCTGTATGTCATGAATGTCACTTACCCGCTGGTACCGGCGGAACTGGTGCAGTTCTGCGCCGGCAAGCGCAGGGTATTGCTGGTGGAGGAGGGGCAGCCCAATTACATCGAGCAGGAGCTGAGCCTGGTGCTGCGCGCAGCGGACCTGCAGACGGTATTGCACGGCAAGGACATCCTGCCCAGTCACGGCGAGTTCACCGGCCAGGTGGCGTTTGACGCAATTGGCGATTTCCTTGTCCAGGCGCAGCCGCGGGGCCTGTCCCTGGAAGACCTGCAGCGCCAGCGGCAGCGCGCGCTGTTTGCCACGCTGCCGGGGGAGCTGGCGGCACTGCTGAAGCCCCAGGTGATCGCGCGCCCGGCAGGCCTCTGTACCGGCTGCCCGGAGCGACCCCTGTTCAGCGCCATCAAGCAGCTGCAGCAGGCCCAGGGCAGTGAGTTCCATATCTCCGCCGATATCGGCTGCCACTCCTTCGCCACGCTGGCGCCCTTCAACCTGGGCAATACCATCATGGGCTACGGTTTCTCCCTGGCCTCGTCCTCCGCCATACGCTCGAAAATCCCCCACCGGGCCGTCAGCGTGATGGGTGACGGCGGCTTCTGGCACAACGGCCTGTCCACCGGCGTGGCCAGCGCGGTGTTCAACAACCACGATGGCGTGCTGATCATCGTCGATAACGGTTATTCCGCGGCTACCGGCGGCCAGGACATTCCGTCCTTCGTCAAACCCGAGAACCTGATCGCCAGCAGCCGGGAGGAGCGTATCGACCGGCAGCCCATCGAGGCGGCCGTGCGCGGCGTGGGGGTGAAATGGGTGCGCACCGTCTCGACCTACGAGATCGGGCGGATGAAGCGTACCCTCGACGAGGCGCTGAACACCGACTACCCGGGCCTCAAGGTGATCATCGCCGAGGGCGAATGCATGCTCAACAAGCAGCGCCGCATCAGGCCCCAGCTCGAACAGCGCATCAATGAGGGTGTGCGCACGGTGCGGGAACGGTTCGTGGTCGACAGCCAGACCTGTACCGGTGACCACGCCTGCATACGCCTCTCCGGCTGCCCCTCCCTGACCATCAGGGAAAATCCCGACCCGATGCGGGTGGACCCGGTCGCCTACGTGGACAACAGTTGCGTGGGCTGCGGCGTTTGCGGCAGCAATGTACATAGCGCCGT
Organism: uncultured Halioglobus sp.; assembly: GCA_964436585.1. Lineage (GTDB taxonomy): Bacteria > Pseudomonadota > Gammaproteobacteria > Pseudomonadales > Halieaceae > JARRPM01. Next base: position 3,697 of record CAYTDW010000294.1, read on the forward strand.
GCTGTGCCCTTCTTTCGCCCGGGCCGAGCTGTTGTTCAATCCCAACTCCTGGGACCGCCTGATCGGCCGCATCCGCGCCGGCGTTATCGGTTTCCTGCAACAGCGCCTGCGGCGCGCGCAGCAATTGCAGCCGCTGTGACAGCCTCCATCCGAATTGTGATCGCGGCCCTGGGGGGAGAGGGCGGCGGCGTGCTGGCAAAATGGATCGCCGATATGGCGGATCGCGAGGGCTACATCAGCCAGACCACCTCCGTGCCCGGCGTGGCCCAGCGCACCGGCGCCACCATCTATTACCTGGAGATTTTTCCGCGCGAGCAGGCTGCGGCGGCGGGCGCGATGCCCGTGATGTCCATGTTCCCGACGCCCGGCGACGTCGATATCGTCATCTGCTCGGAGATCGTGGAGGCCGGGCGCATGATCCAGCGCGGCTTCGTCACGCCGGATCGCACCACCTTGATTACCTCCACCCATCGCGTCTTCGGGATCGCGGAAAAGGAGGCCATGGGCAACGGCATGGTCGACAAGGAAGCGATCATCGAGGTCGCCAGGGCCAGGGCGAAAACCTGTATCAGCTTCGATATGCTGGAAACGGCGCGCAGATTCGACAGCGTGATCAACGCGGCCCTGTTCGGCGCGCTGGCTCAGGCGGCGGTACTTCCCTTTGCGCGGGAAGCCTTCGAGGAGACGATCCGCCGCGGCAGGATCGCCGTGGAAAACAACCTGCAAACCTTCGCCGCGAGTTATGACCTGGCAAAACAACAGCGCGGCGGAGTGCAAATGGTGCAGCCGGCGGTGGAACCGGCCCCGGCGCCCTTTGCCTTGCCTGCCGCGACCACCGCTGAGGGCGAGGTGCTG
>CAYTDW010000295.1:0-4529 GCA_964436585.1 uncultured Halioglobus sp.
CCTGATCGGCGTGCATGTGCCGCTGGTGTTCGACCTGATCGACACCTGGAACGGGCGCTCCATCGGCGGCTGCACCTACCATGTGTCGCACCCGGGCGGGCGCAGCTACGAAACCTTCCCGGTCAATTCGCTGGAGGCGGAATCGCGCCGCATCAACCGCTTCGATACGGCCAGCCACAGCCAGGGGCCGTTCCTGCCCCAGCCGGAAGTCAACGCGCTGCGCGAGTTCTTCCCCAGCCACACCATCCCCAGGCCGATGGAGCCGCCGCCGGAAGAAGCACCGGGTGAATACCCTTTCATCCTGGACATGCGCAGCCCGCGGCGGCGCTAGCGCAGCCGGCAGCGGGTCGCGGGTCGCGGGTCGCGGGTTGGTTGCGAGCGGGAGTATGCGTATATAATGCCGCAACGGATAAGAAGCGGCGGGCCTGACTGCCCAGGCCGTCCCCCCTACCCCAGCAGGAATTTTGCGTGTCAAATCCCAGCTCGTCACCAGGCCTGACCCAGGCGCAGGCCCAGGGTCAGGGCCCGGCAACGCCGCTTGCCCCGGGACCCATGGACTACCAGGTCCCCGCGGGCCTGCTGGACGACGTGCACGCCGCCGACGGCAGCGTCAAGCCCCAATGGCAGTATCTCCTCGCCAGTTTTCGTGACCTCGGCCCGCAGCTGCTGCAGGAGCGCGAGGAGAAAATCCAGCGCATCCTGCGGGACGATGGCGCCACCTATAACCTGTACGGCCAGGAGAGCGGGCCCGGCAACGCCTGGGAGCTCGATGCCGTGCCCCACATCATCGGCAGCGAAGACTGGGCCCGGATCGAGGCCGGGCTGCTGGAGCGGGCGGAGCTGTTCAACCTGATCCTGCGGGATATCTATGGCCCCCGCACGCTGCTGCGCCACGGCGCGCTGCCGGCGGAGGCCCTGTTCTCGCACAGCGGCTTCCTGCGCGCCTGCCAGGGTATCCAACTGCCGGGCGAACACGAGCTGGTGCTGCACGCGGTGGACATGGTGCGCCAGGCGGATGGCAGCATGTGCGTGCTGTCGGACCGCACCCAGGCGCCCAGCGGCGTCGGCTACGCGCTGGAAAACCGCCTGGTGATGTCGCGGGTATTCCCCAGTATCTACCGCGAGAGCCACGTCCATCGTATCGCCAGTTTCTACCAGCGCCTGCGGCTGAAGCTGACCTCGCTTTCGCCCAGCGATGACCTGCCCTGCATCGCCCTGCTCACCCACAGCGGCAAGGACGAGACCCGCTTTGAGTATGCCTACCTGGCGAATTACCTCGGCCTGCCGCTGGTGCAGAGCGGCGACCTGGTGGTGCGCAATGGCTTCCTGTGGATGAAATCCCTCGACGGCCTGACCCGGGTGGACGTGCTGCTGCGCCGGGTGGACGACCTGTTATGCGACCCGGTGGAGTTGCGCAGCGACTCGCGCATGGGCGTGCCGGGCCTGCTCGAGGTCGTCCGCAATGGCCGTGTAGCCGTGGTAAACCCGCTCGGCGCCGGCGTGCTGGAAAACCCGGTGCTGCTCAAGTTCCTGCCTGAAATCAGCAGGTGCTTGCTGGGCCGCGAGCCGCGCCTGGCCTCGGTCAGGACCTACTGGTGCGGGGACGAGACGGACCTGCAGTTCGTCAGCGCCAATATCCAGGAGCTGATTATCAAGCCCATCTTTCGCGCCAGCGGCATGGTCAGCGTCTGGGGCGGCGACCTGGGCGGGGAACAGCGGGCCGCGCTGCTGGCCAGGATCCGCCAGAACCCGTTCCAGTTCGTCGCCCAGCTGCGACTGGGAAAGGCCCACTTGCCCAGCTTTGCGGAGCAGGCGCTGGAACCGCGGCCGGCCATACTGCGCACCTATTCGGTTTCCACTGACACGTCCTACATGGTGATGCCAGGTGGCCTGACCCGGATCGGCAACAACCCCGGCGGCGGCGTCATCAGCATGCAATCCGGCAGCCCCAGCAAGGACACCTGGGTGACCGCCACGGAACCCGAGCGCTTCGTCCAGAGCGAGGCTGTACCCGACGCGCCGGGCACGAATGCCGACTCGGGCATGGTGAGCCTGCCCAGCAGGGTCGTGGAAAACCTGTACTGGATGGGTCGCTACGCCGAGCGGGGCGAGGCGGGCCTGCGGCTGCTGCGGACAGTCTTCGTGCTGCTCAACGGCGAGGTGCCTGTCACCCTCGAGGCCAAGCGTATCCTGCTGCAGGCCGTCACCCAGGTCACCGCCACCCAGCCCGGGTTCCTGGATGCACCCAGCGCCCTGCTGGCCAGCCCGGATGAAGAGCTGCTGCGAGTGATCCAGGACGGCAGCCGGGTGGGCAGCATCAAGTTCACCCTGAACTCCATGCTCGCCAGCGCCGAGGAGTCCAAGGAGCTGCTCTCCACCGACACCCTGCGCGTCATCAATGCCCTGCACGATGAACTGGATGGCCTGGATGTCGCCCTCGCGGGCGGCCTCTCGTCGGCGCCGGAGGAGGCGCTCGATCCCCTCGTGACCTGCCTGGTGGCACTGGCGGGGCTGATGCAGGAAAACATGGTGCGCAGCGTGGGCTGGCGCTTCATGGAGCTGGGCAAGCGGGTGGAACGCGCGGAACAGATCATCACCACGCTGCGGATCCTGACCGCGCCGGTGGCGGGTGAGGCAGACCGATCAACCCTGCTGCTGGCACTGTTGACTACCATGGATATCGTCATCACCTACCGCCGCCGGGGGCGCCAGCGCGCCGGTATCGAGCTGGCCCTGGAGCTGATCATGCTCGACTCGAGCAACCCGCGCTCGCTGCTGTTCCAGCTCGAGCGCCTGCAGCAGCACCTGGTCGAACTGCCGGGCATGCGGCCCGGTGCCAGCGCGCTGGAGGAGGAGGAGCGCACCCTGCTGGGCGCCGTAACCGCGCTGAAACTGGCGCGGCTGCCGCAGCTGCTGGCAGTGGCGCAGGGCAAACGGCCGGCCATGGAAGAATTGCTGGCGCAGCTGGACCGCCAGCTGGTGGACTTCAATACCCTGATCAGCGACAAGCATTTCGATCACCGCACCGATGCCCAGCAATTGCTGGCCACGGTCTTCGGGGGCGCCAACTGATGGACTACCGTGTGCGCCATATCACCCGCTACAAATACTCCAGCAGGGTGACCCACTGCTACAACCTGGTCAACATGATGCCGCGGGACACCGAGCGCCAGCGCTGCCTCAAAAACCGCATCACGGTCTCGCCGACACCGGCGGTCACCCACAAGCGCACGGATTATTTCGGTAACAAGTCGTTCCACTTCGAGATCCAGAAACCTCACACCGAGCTGGTGATCACCGCCGACAGCGACATCCAGGTCAATGACCTGGACCGGGCGCTGAACCTGGATCTCGGCGAGTCCTATGGCCACGCGCTGCAAACGCTGGCCGGCAACCACTCCAGGGCAACGCTCGAGGCCCGGGAATTCCTGCTCAATTCCCCCATGGTCGAAACCAGTGCGGCCCTGGCGGAGTACGCCCGCTCCTCGTTTCATGCGGACCGCTCGCTGCGCTCTTGCGTGCATGACCTGACCCGGCGGATTTTCACCGACTTCGCCTACGATCCCGGGTTCACCACGATCGCCACGCCGCTGGCGGATGTGCTGGCACACCGGCGCGGCGTCTGCCAGGACTTTGCCCACCTGGAGGTGGGCTGCCTGCGCTCCCTGGGCATCCCCGCCAAGTATGTGTCGGGCTATATCGAGACCCTGCCCAAGCCCGGGGAGAAAAAGCTGGTGGGGGCCGACGCCACCCACGCCTGGGTGGCCTATTTCTGCCCGGAGGAGGGCTGGATCGAATTCGATCCCACCAACAACACCATTGCCGGCACCCAGCACATCGTCACCGCCTTCGGGCGCGACTACCTCGACGTGACCCCCGTGAAGGGCGTGATTTTCGGCGGCGGCACCGCGCCCATCCTGGAAGTGTCGGTGGATGTGAGCCGGATCCCCGAGGGCGAGCAGAACCCGGTGTAGTTGCCCGCCAACGCGGCGCACTTTCTGCTAGAATCCGCGGCTTGTCGTTTTCCCCTCGCGAGTTGAGCAATGGCCCAGTACGTCTATACAATGAATCGGGTTGGCAAGGTGGTGCCGCCCAAGAAAACCATCCTCGAAAACATCTCCCTGTCCTTCTTCCCCGGTGCCAAGATCGGTGTGCTGGGCCTGAACGGCTCGGGCAAATCCACCCTGCTGCGGATCATGGCGGGGATCGACACCGATATCCTGGGCGAGGCCAGGCCGCAGCCCGGCATCAAGATCGGCTACCTGCCCCAGGAGCCCCGGCTGAACCCGGACAAGAATGTGCGCGGCAATGTGGAAGAGGGCCTGCAGGAGGCAGTGGATGCCCTCGCCGGCCTACAGAAAGTCTATGCGGACTACGCCGAGCCGGATGCGGATTTCGACGCCCTCGCCAGGGAGCAGGCGCGGCTGGAGGACATCATCGAGGCCACCGATGCCCACAATCTCGACCACCGGCTCGAAGCCGCCGCCGACGCCCTGCGCCTGCCGCCCTGGGACGCGGACGTGAATACC
>CAYTDW010000296.1:0-4523 GCA_964436585.1 uncultured Halioglobus sp.
CCTCGGCAAGCAGCTGATCAGCAAATTTTCGCTTGATGCTGGCAGAACCCCGCAGCATTACGGCATCGGTATCAAGGAAATCTGGGAGATCGACCCGAAAAGACATGAGGAAGGCCTGGTTATCCACGGCCTGGGCTGGCCGCTGCAGGAAACGGGTTCAGGTGGTGGCGCGTTCATGTACCACGCCGAAAACAACCAGGTGTACCTGGGCCTGATCGCCGACCTGAACTACAGCAATCCGCATATGAGCCCCTTCCAGGAATTCCAGCGGTGGAAGCACCACCCGGAAACCGTCAAATACCTTGAGGGAGGTACTCGCATCGTCTACGGCGCGAGGGCCATCACCAAGGGCGGCCTGAACTCGCTTCCAAAGATGAATGTCCCCGGCGGACTGCTGATCGGCTGCGACGCCGGTACCCTCAACAGCGTCAAGATCAAGGGCAATCACACCGCCATGAAGAGCGGCATGCTGGCGGCCGAGTCAGTCGTCGAGGCTCTGGCGCTGGGCGAGGCCGCACCGGCAGACCTGGTTTCCTACACCGGCAGACTGGAGGCCTCCTGGCTCTACGAGGAACTCTACACCACCCGCAACTTCTCCGGCTTCATGCACAAGTTCGGCATCCTGCTGGGCTCTGCCATGGTCTGGCTCGACCAGAATATTTTTGGCGGCAGGCTGCCGTTTACCCTGAAGGACGAGAAGGCGGACTACGCCGCGTTGAAACCGGCGACCCAATGCAAAAAAATCGATTACCCCAAGCCAGACAACAAGATCAGTTTTGACCGCTTGACCTCGGTATTCCTCTCCAATACCAATCACGAGGAAGACCAACCCTGCCACCTTACACTAATAGACCCGTCGATTCCCCTGGCAAAAAACTTACCGCTGTATGACGAACCCGCGCAGCGCTACTGCCCCGCTGGTGTCTATGAAATACTGGAAGATGACAAGGGCAAGCGCTTCCAGATCAATGCGCAGAACTGTGTCCACTGCAAAACCTGCGATATCAAGGACCCGGCCCAGAATATTGTGTGGGTAACCCCTGAGGGTCTGGGCGGCCCCAACTATCCGAATATGTAACTGGCCCCGGTTGGCCAATGACTTTACAGATGCGGCGCCAGCGCGAAGTGGTAACTGCCGCTGACCACCGTGGGCACACCATCAAGGTCCCGAGCCATATCGGCGAGGCGGTACCAGGCTGCCCTGGAGAACAATGCGCTCAGCCCATGGTCCAGTTGCAGCACCGGGATGTCCCCCTGGGTGGGCTCCAGTGCGAGCGGGTGCTCCTCACCGACCTGCAGAATCGTTCCGGTATTGAGAGTCGCTTGCAGTAGAGGATCGCCAGCCTCCTCCCCCTGGGTAATATCCGTTACCAGCAGCGGGTGCAGTTCGACCTCGATCCGCCATTTCTCCACCGGCGTAACGAGGTAGTACTCGCCGTCGTCTTCACGCCGCAGGATGCTGGCGAAGAGCCGGACCAGTGATTCGCGTTGGATTGCCCCCCCGTCATGGTACCAGGTGCCGTCGGCGGCGATGCGGATGGCGATGTCTCCGGACAGGGCCGGGTGCCACAGATGCAGGGGTGGCGATGTAAGGTTTTTCCGCCCGACCTGCCTTTCGACGTCCATCAGCCGCAGTCCCCGATCAGCCGCACATTGATCACGCCATCGAGCGCGCGCATGGCATCGAGGATTTCGTCACGGACATGCGTGTCGATATCTATCAGGTTGTAGGCCAACTCTCCGCGACTCTTGTTCAACATATCGATCACATTGATGTTCTCGTCAGCGAGAATCGCGAGGACACTGCCGAGAATCCTGGGCACGTTTTCGTTGCTGACGGACAGCCGACAGCCCCTGACTCGCTCAAGCTCGAGCGTGGGGAAGTTTACCGAGTTGCGGATATTGCCATTTTCAAGGAAATCCCGCAGTTGGTCAGCGACCATAATGGCACAGTTGTCCTCCGCTTCATCGGTGCTGGCGCCTATATGCGGCATCAGTATGACGTTATTGCGGCCAATAAGGGCCGGTGAGGGGAAGTCGGCGATATACTTGCGCAACTTGCGGCCATCCAGTGCCGCGGTCAGGTCTTGCTCATTGACAATCTCCTGGCGCGCGAAGTTAAGCAAGCAGGCATCAGGCTTCATGGCCCCAAGCAATTCGGCGTTGACCAGGCCCCGGGTCGAATCCAGCACGGGCAGGTGCAGGGAAATGTAGTCAGAGCGTGCGAACAGGGCTGACAGGGTATCCGCCTTGCGCACCTTGCTGGACAAGCGCCATGCAGCCTCGACGGAAAGGGCCGGATCGTACCCCACCACTTCCATACCCATTGTCAGGGCCATCTCGGCCACCATGGAACCGATCGCGCCCAATCCCACCACACCGAGCGTTTTGCCTACCAGCTCATTGCCCTTGAACTGCTTTTTCTGGGCTTCAAGAATGCGGTTCATCTCTGCCTTGTCTTTCAAGCCCGCAAGTGTATCCACGTAGCGAATACCCTCTATGATGCCTCGGGAACCCAGTAACATGGCCGTTGCCACGAGTTCCTTTACCGCATTGGCATTGGCGCCGGGGGAGTTGAATACGGGTATACCACGACGACTGCACTCTGCTACCGGAATGTTATTGACGCCAGCCCCGGCTCGCCCTATGGCCAGCACCGAGGCCGCTATTTCCTCTGCCTTCAACTGGTGGCTCCGCAGCAGGATCGCGTCGGGGCTGGAAAATTCACTGGCGATTTCATAGGCGTCGCGCGGCAGTCGCTCTAGCCCCTTGACTGAAATCTGGTTCAGCGTAAGTACTTTTCTGGCCATGGTCGTCTCGGCAATCCTAGAGTACGGAAATCTCTGCGTTTGCGCGCAGGCTCTGTTGAAACTCGGTATCCAGTAGATTGGCGCCCTCTCCGCTCGACTGTCTGCGCAGTGCCAGCAAGGCGTCTCGTTCAAGGCTTTCCACGCGGCCGGGATTGACCCGTTCCAGAGTGATTAGCTGGACATCGCCGGCGGGAGTCAGAACAAAATCGGCCAGAATCTCGCCCTGAGCCGGGGCGGGCATCTCAAATGCCAGGCCGACGACCTCACGAGGGAGGGTGGTACTACGTCTGCTCGCGCCAGGTTCGGCATGCCACTCGTAACCTTCCCTGCCAGCGAGCTGTTCAACAGTTGCGCCCGCAGCCAGCTCCGCCACCAAACGCTCTGCCTCGGCGGCTGCCAGGGCACGCGCGGACTGGTCACTGAGGAGAGTGACAATCTCTTCGCGCACTTCAGCAAGGGCCCTGACCTGGGGTGAATTGTGCTTGCGCGCGCGCAATACCACGAACTTGTCCTCACCCAACTCAATGACTTCGCTATTATGTCCCTGATCGATCACTTCTTCAGAAAATGCCGCTGACAACAACGCCGGTGCTGCGAAAAGGCCATCGGCCTGGTCACGGGCAATGGGTTCGCTGCGAGCAACTTCCAGCTTCAGCTCCCTGGCAGGACCCGCCAGGTCTTCTGCGTTGAAAACCAGGTCCTTGAGTTCTTCGACCGCAAGCAGTAAATCCTCGCGTGCCTTGCTGAGTTGCAAGTCCTGCTCCAGTCGCGGCCGCAATTCCTCCAATTGGGGGGCTTTGCCCTCCTTGCGCTCGGTAACAACAATAAGATGGGTACCCGCATCAGTCTGGATAGGCGCGGAGATCTCGTTCAGACCGAGGGTGGCGGCCGCCTCTTCCATCGCTGCAGGAAACGCGTCACCGCTGGAAAAACCCAGGTCACCGCCACTGGCAGCCGAACCGACATCATCGGAAAGCTCCTTAGCGACTTCGCTGAACGCGACGCCCGCCGCCAACTTATCCCGGGCAGCGGCTATTCGCTTTTGCAGGGCTGCATCGTCTTCTGTGTCTCGTGTTTCAAAAAGGATATGCGAAACCCGGTTCTCTGTTTTGTACTGACCGTTCTCAATCTCCAGCTGGTAGGCTTCGAGTATCGCGCGCTCTTCAACCGGTCGCAGGAACATCTGCGGGGTCAACTCAATATAGTCGAGTTCGACGGACTCGCGGGTGCGAAATTCGTCCTGATGCTGGGCGTAATACTCCTCGATCTGCGCATCACTCACGCCCATGCCCTCGAGGAATTTCGCCATAGGTATAGTAAGGTAGTTGAGATCACGCTGCTCGGCGTCAATTCTGGCGTTCAATGCCAATTCAAGCGGGGTGACAAACTCGGTTCCGGCCAACCCACTGCGCAACTGCGAGAGCGTCACATCTTCCTGCAGCGAGTTTTTGAAATACCCGGGGGTAAAACCTGCACTCGAAAGCAGGCTACGGTAAAGCTCAGGGGAAAAAACACCCTCTATCTGAAACTGTTCCATACTGCCAATGAGGCCGCCGAGTTCCTTATTTGATACAGACAAATTCAAGTCAGTGGCAGACTGCATGAGGAGCTTGCGATCGATGAGTGAGTTGAGGACCTGGTTTTTGAGAGCGTCGTCCTCCAGCATCGCCGGATCGAAGTTGTCCCCCATGGCGGCGATGAGTCGGCGCTGTT